>BADC01000741.1 GCA_000333435.1 Corynebacterium-like bacterium B27
TAGCCCCCGATCGCGATCCAGTTGAGGTGCCGCCCACCTCGTCGCCGAGCGGGCGTGAACACGAGCAGTTGCACGCCGATGGCCGTGAAGATGGCCACCCAGGCCCAGCGTTTGAAGAACCGGATGGGCAGCCGCGACACCACGAGCATGAGCGGGATGCCGATCAGCGCGAACAGCCCCTGCTTCCAGAACACGCCGAAGAAGCCCTGGCGCTCGGTGAAGGAGTCGATCGAACTGGAGGAGAGCACCATGACGAGCCCGAGCAGCACCAGGAAGAGGGTGGTGCCGAGCAGCAGGAAGTAGTTGCTCGACTCGGCGGTGAACACCTGCCCGAGCGAGATGCGAGCGGCGTGGGTGCCCGAGGTGGTCGAGGCTCCCGCGGCGCCCGAGCGAGACCCCGCGCCGCTACGGCCGAATCGCGGAAGGGCCCGGGAGGGTGTCGTCACCGTCATTACCTCCCACGTGCTTGCGCACCGCCGCCGCGAAACGTTCTCCGCGGTCGGCATAGTCTGCGAACTGGTCCATCGAGGCCGCCGCCGGTGCCAGCAGCACGACGTCTCCGGGCCGGGCCGCCGCTGCCGCCAGGGCGACCGCGTCGGTCATTACGTCACTAGTCTCCGCGTGGTCGACCTCGAACACCGGCAGTTCCGGCGCGTGTCGTGCAATGGAGGCGAGCACCGCCGAGCGGTCGACTCCGATCACCACGACGGCGCGCACGCGGCTGCCCGGCCCGCCGACGGATGCGGCGACCAGCGGATCGATGTCGACCCCTTTGAGGAGACCCCCCACCACCCACACGATCGACGGATACGCCGTGAGCGACGCCCCCGCGGCGTGCGGATTCGTGGCCTTCGAGTCGTCGACCCAGGTGACGCCGCCGGCGGTCACGACGTGCTCGATGCGGTGCCGGTCGAGCGAGAAGGCGGCGAGCGCCTGGCGGATGGCCGGGATCGGCGCCCCGTGGCTGCGCGCGAGGGCAGCGGCGGCGAGCACGTCGGCGACGGTGTGCGGGGCGGCGAGTCCGCGCATCCGCAATTCGTCGACGGTGACCAGTTCGAGCGCGGCGTCGCGCCGCTCGTCGAGGAAGGCGCGGTCGACCAGGATGCCGTCGACCACCCCGAAATCGCTCGGCCCCGGCACCCCGAGCCCGAAGCCGATGGCGCGGGCGCCCTCGACCACCTCGGCCTCCTCGACCATGCGCATGGTCAGCTCGTCGGCCTTGTTGTAGACGCAGGCGACCTGGGTGGCGGAGTAGACGCGCGCCTTCGCGGCGGCGTAGGCCTCGAACGAGCCGTGCCAGTCGAGGTGGTCGTCGGCCACGTTCAGCACCACGGATGCCCACGGCGACATGCTCGAGGTCGAGTGCAACTGGTAGCTCGACAGCTCGACCACGAGCACGTCG
>BADC01000740.1 GCA_000333435.1 Corynebacterium-like bacterium B27
CCACCACCACCACCGCGACATCCGCCGCCCTGGCGGCCTCCTGCGCCTCGGCGAGTTCGGCGGCCGTTGCCGCGTCGTCGACGCGGTGATAGCCGGCTGCGTACCGCACGGCATCCGCTCCGAGCGCGGCCGTGAGGGAGTCGAGCAGGGTGTCGATCTGCGTCGGCACCACGTGCGAGCTGCCCGCGCCCTGGAACCGCGGTTCGGCCGCGAACGCACCGATGAGCGCCACCCGTTCGCCGCGCCGGAGCGGCAGCACGCCGCCGTCGTTCTTCAGCAGCACCGTGCCGGCGGTCGCCGCCTCGCGCGCCAGGCGGTGGTGGGCTGCCAGATCGGGCTGGTCGGCCTGGCCCGCCGGGGCGTCCGCACCACCGTGCCGGGCGATGAGCGCTAGCACCCGCTCGACCGCTCGGTCCAGCGCGGCGCGGTCGAGTGCCCCCGAGCGGAGTGCCGCCCGCACCACCCGGTCGTCCCGCGGCCCGAGTCCCGGCATCGTGAGGTCGTTGCCGGCCGCGATGGCCGCGCTCCGGTCCCATACCGCGCCCCAGTCCGAGAGCACGACGCCCTGGTAGCCCCACTCCTGCCGCAGCACGTCCCGCAGCAGCCACGGGTTCTCGGCGCAGTGCGGCCCGTTCAGCCGGTTGTAGGCCGCCATCAGGGTGGCGGGCTGCTCCTCGCGCACCACCGACTCGAAACTCGTCAGGTACAGCTCGCGCAGCGCCCGCTCGTCGACCACCGCGTCGACGCCGTACCGCCGCTGCTCGGTGTTGTTCGCCGCGAAGTGCTTGAGTGACGCCCCGACGCCCTCGCTCTGCACGCCACGCACCCAGGCCGCGCCGAGCCGCGACGACACCAGCGGGTCCTCGCTGAAGTACTCGAAGTTGCGCCCGCCCGCGGGGGTCCGCTTGAGGTTCACGCCCGGCCCGAGCAGCACCGCGATGCCGTGGCCGGCCGCCTCGCGGCCGAGCGCCTCGCCCACCCGCTCGATCAGCGCCGTGTCCCAGGTGGCACCGAGCGTCACCGCCGTCGGGAAGCAGGTCGCCGGATGCGACTCGAACATCGACATGCCCGTCGCGTCGTGCGGCTTCCGCACCCCGTGCGGGCCGTCGCCGAGACGGATGGCCGGGATGCCGAGCCGCTCGATCGAGGTCGTCGTCCACGCATCCGCTCCGGCCGTGAGCGACACCTTCTCGGCGTCGGTCAGCTGCGCGACAAGCTCGGCGGGATTCGATTCTGGCATCGGCTCCCATCGTATGCGCCCGCTCTGCCAGACTGACTGCGTGAGCACAGACAACCTGCCCTCGGTGTCCATCGTGATCCCCGCCTACAACGAGGAGTCGGGCATCCGTCACTGCCTCGTCGCCGCGATCGAGCAGACCGTGCCGGCCGACGAGATCATCGTGGTCGACAACCGTTCCACCGACGGCACGCGCGCGGCGGTCGAGGCGATGCAGGCCGCGTTCCCCGACGCGAACATCCGCCTCGTCACTCAGGATGCGGAGCAGGGCATCACGCCCACCCGCAACGCGGGCTTCAACGCGGCGACGAGCGACGTGATCGGCCGCATCGACGCCGACTCGGCGCTCCAGCCCGACTGGGTGGAGCAGGTGCAGCTCGCCTTCGCGACCGGCGACTTCGTGGCCGCCAGCGGACCGGTGGAGTACTACGACATGCCGATGCGGACGTTCGGGCACCATGCCGACGACACCGTCCGCAAGATCCAGGTGAAGCTCGCCGGCAAGTACGTGTTCCTCTTCGGCACGAACATGGCCATCACCCGCGAAGCCTGGCTCGCGGTGCGCGACGAGGTCTGCGACGATCGCGACGACCTCATGCACGAAGACCTCGACCTCGCGGTGCACCTCGCCCTCAAGGGGCTGAAGGTGGGTTACGTGTCGGCCATGGTGGTCGGCATGTCCGCGCGGCGGCTCGACTCCTCACCCCGGGACTACCTGTACTACGTGGAGCGGTTCGAGCGCACCTACGCCGCGCACGGCATCCGCGACCCGCGCCTGCTCGCGCCGATGGCGGTCTTGCTCAGCATCTATCCGGCCCTGCACGTCGGGCGCCGGCTGCAGGAGCGCCGCACCGCGCAGAGCTGGGGCGGCCGGCCGAAGCCGGCGTCGGAGGGCTGAGCGGCCGAACGCGCCGAGGAGGGCGACCGCGCCGAGCAGCCGACCGCTCAGTCCGCGGCGACGATGTCGAGCGCGTGCTGCAGGTCGGGCGGGTAGTGACTCTCGAACGAGACGTACTCGCGCGTCTCGGGGTGGATGAAGCCGAGCCGCATGGCGTGCAGCCACTGCCGGGTGAGCCCGAGCCGGGCCGAGAGCACCGGATCGGCGCCGTACATCGCGTCGCCGCAGCACGGATGCCGCTGCGCCGCCATGTGCACCCGGATCTGATGCGTGCGCCCCGTCTCGAGGTGGATCTCGAGCAGCGTCGCCGCCCGGAAGGCCTCCAGCGTCTCGTAATGGGTGACGGACGGCTTGCCGCCGGCGGTGACGGCGAACTTCCAGTCCGATTTCGGGTGCCGCCCGATCGGCGCGTCGATCGTGCCGGCGAACGGGTCGGGATGGCCCTGCACGAGCGCGTGGTAGATCTTGTCGACCTCCCGGTCGTGGAAGGCCCGCTTCAGCCAGGTGTAGGCGCTTTCGGTCTTGGCGACGACCATCAGGCCGCTCGTGCCCGCATCCAGCCGGTGCACGATGCCGGCGCGTTCGGCGGCGCCGCTGGTGGCGATGCGGTAGCCGGCTCCGGCGAGGGCACCGAGCACGGTCGGGCCGTCCCAGCCCACCGACGGATGCGCGGCCACCCCGACGGGCTTGTCCACCACGATGATGCTGTCGTCGTCGTACACGACCGTGAGTTCCGGCACGACGACGGCGACGATCTGCGGCGCCTCGCGGGGCGACCACTCCACCGAGAGCCAGGTGTCGCGGCGGAGCCGGTCGGACTTGTCGACCGGGCGGCCGTCGACCGTCACGCCGCCCGCATCCACCACCTCGGCGGCGAAGGTGCGGGAGAAGCCGAGGAGCTTCGCGATGCCGGCGTCGACCCGGGTGCCGTCGAGGCCGTCGGGAACGGGGAGGGTGCGCGATTCCATCAGCTCTGCTCGCGATCGGCGTCGGGTGCCTGCTGGGGTTCGGGTGCGTGCCGTCGGCCGTCCAGGCCCACACCGCGGATCGTGAGCACGAGGAAGAGCACCATGGCCGCCGTGATGGACACGTCCGCGAGGTTGAAGATGGCGGGCAGCAGCGGGATGGTGATGAAGTCGACCACGTGTCCCACCCCGAACCCGGGCTCGCGGAACAACCGGTCGATGAGGTTGCCGAGCGTGCNGCCGAGCAGCAGGCCGAACACGACCGCCCAGCCGAACGAGCGGATGCGCCCGGCGACCCAGACGATGAAGACCGTGACGGCGGCGGCCAGGATCGAGAAGATCCAGGTGTACGCGTTTCCGATCGAGAACGCGGCGCCGGAGTTCTTCACAAAGTGAAATTGGATGAGGTCGCCCACAACGGGGACGACCTCACCCAATTCGAGGTTCTGGACGACCAGAAGCTTCGTGATCTGATCGAGGGCGACCGACGCTGCTGCGACGGCCACCAGGACGATCAGGACCCGGGGACGAACTCTCGAACGTTCCCTAGCCGCCAAAGCCGCTGAAGCTCGACGACGGGCTCTTCTCGCCGTCGACGCTGGAGGAGGTGAGCTCCTTCAGCTGGTCTTCGATGTAGGTCTTGAGACCCGCGCGGTAGTCCTTCTCGAAGGTGCGCAGCTCGTCGATGCGGTGCTCGATGCCGGCCTTCTCCTGGTTGAGGCGGGCCAGCTCGTTGCGCTGCTTGGTCTCGGCCTCGGCCACGATGCGGGCGGCGGTCGCGTGACCCTCCGCGATGAGGGCGTCGCGCTTGTCGGCGCCTTCCTTCACGTGCTCGTCGTGCAGGCGGCGCGCCAGCTGCAGGAGGTTCGTGGTGGAGCCGGCCTCGTCTTCGATGTCGGAACCCGTGGTGGCGGGTGCCGGAGCGGCGGCAACGGGGGCCGGCACGGGCTCGGCGACGGGCGCGGGCGCCTCGACGACCTCTTCGACCACTGCAGCGGCTTCGACCGGAGCGGCAGCCGCGGGAGCGGCGCCCGACTCGAGCTGAGCCTTCAGCTCCTCGTTCTCCTGCGTCAGACGGCGGAGTTCGACGACGACCTCGTCGAGGAAGTCATCGACCTCGTCCTGGTCGTACCCTTCCCGGAACTTGGTCTGAGAAAATCTCTTGTTAACAACATCTTCCGGAGTTAACGCCATGGTTTTCCACCCTTATTGCTTTGACAACAGTGATAACGCGTTGCTAACCGTAGCAACATTCCCGCCGAACGTCCCGTGAACAGGACGAACTGATCGTGGAGCCGTTCAGTTCAGGATACATGCGCACCCTATTGCGAGCGCACGAAACCGGCCACCGAGAGGGCGATGATGACGATGAGCATCACGATGCTCCAGCCGAAGTCGAGGGCGATCGCTCCCACGCGCAGGGGCGGGATGATGCGCCGGAAGAACTTGATCGGCGGATCGGTGACCGTGAAGGTGACCTCGGCGAGCACCAGCAGGGCACCGGACGGCCGCCAGTCACGGCGGACCGTCCGGACGAGGTCGAGGATGAACCGACCCCACATCAGGAAGAAGTACAGCAGCAGCGCGAAATAGACGACGGTCGCGATGATGGTGACGAGGGAACCCACTCAGTAATTATGACTGGACGAAGAAGGACGATTCCGCCCGAGCCTCGCCACCGGCGTCGCCGGACACCGACACGTGCGACGGCGAGAGCAGGAAGACCTTGCTCGTCACGCGCTCGATCTTGCCGTAGAGGCCCTGTGAGAGGCCGCCGGCGAAGTCGATCAGGCGACGGGCATCCGCATCCGTCATCTGCGACAGGTTGATGATGACCGGGATGCCCTCGCGGAAGTTCTCGGCGATGACCTGGGCGTCCTTGTACTGCTTCGGGTGGACGGTGAGGATCTCGTTCATTTCAGCGGGCGCCACATTCTTCGGGGTGTGCACGGACTTGCGAAGCGGCGTCACCGGTGCGCGGTTGCCCGCCGACGCGTGCGACGCGGCGGCCTGCGCGGCAGGAGCCTGAGGGTGGGGCACGGGTGCCACCGGCGCCGCGGTCTGCGCGGGCGTCTCGTCGTATTCCAGTTCTTCGTCGGCGAGACCCAGGTAAACCATGGTCTTGCGCAGTGGGTTTGCCATGCGAACCTCCCGTAGCGGTGACTTTTCCTACCCGCAAGATTAATCGCGGGCGGGCCGGTTTCCGGTGATTGCGGTGCCGATGCGCAGGTGTGTCGCGCCCTCGGCGATGGCCTCGGCGAAGTCGTGCGACATGCCGGCCGAGAGCGATGTCGCGCCGGGGACGATGCGGGCGACCCGCTCGCCGATGCCGCGGAGGCGGGCGAACGCGGGCCGCGGCTCTTCGCCGAGGGGCGCGACGCCCATCACGCCGAGGAGGTTCAGCGCGGGCGCTGCGGCGATGGATTCGGCCAGCGCCTCCACCTCGGCGGGCGCCGCTCCCCCGCGGCCCGGGTCGTCGGTGAGGTTGACCTGGAGGAAGCAGTCGACCGTCGGCTCTCCGGTCGCGAGAGCGGCCACCAGGGCTTCACGGTCGATCGAGTGGATGACCCGGGCGTACTCGCGCGCCTGGCGGGCCTTCTTCGTCTGCAGCTGCCCGATGAAGTGCCAGGTGAGCTCGAGATCGGCGAGTTCAGCCGCTTTCTCGCGCGCCTCCTGGTGCCGGTTCTCGCCGAAGTCGCGCACACCGAGCGCATGCAGTTCGCGCACCAAGGAAGCCGGGTGGAACTTGGTCACCACGATCGTGGTGAGCTCGCCCGGGTCGCGGCCCGCCGACCGGGCGGCCTCCGCCACCCGGTCGGTCACCGTCGCGAGCCGCTCGGCCAACGACGGGCCGTCGGCGACCCCGGGCGCGCTCACCCGATCACTTGAGGAAGTCGGGGACATCCAGGTCGGCGTCGTCGTCTTCGGAGGCCGGGTCGAGGGCCACCGCTCCGGTGAGCCCCAGGTCGCTCGCCGGGGTCGACCAGCTCTGCTGCTGCGGGGCGGGCGTCTCCTCCGGTTCGGCCTTCTGCTCGCGGCGCAGGGTCGCCGTGGCACTGCCGCCCCGGCCGTAGGGGTCACTCTCGTCCGCGGCCTGCGCGAACCCGCTACGGCGCGTCTCGAGCACGGGGTTCGGCTCCCCGCCGTCGAAGCCGGCGGCGATCACGGTCACCCGCACCTCGTCGCCGAGGGTGTCGTCGATGACCGCACCGAAGATGATGTTGGCCTCCGGATGCACGGAGTCCTGCACGAGCTTGGCCGCGTCGTTGATCTCGAAGATGCCGAGGTTCGATCCACCCTGGATCGACAGCAGCACGCCGTGGGCGCCGTCGATCGACGCCTCGAGCAGCGGACTCGCCACCGCGAGCTCGGCGGCCTTGATGGCACGATCGGCGCCTCGGCTCGAGCCGATGCCCATGAGTGCGGAGCCCGCGCCCTGCATGACCGACTTCACGTCGGCGAAGTCGAGGTTGATGAGACCGGGGGTGGTGATGAGGTCGGTGATGCCCTGCACACCGGCGAGCAGCACCTGGTCGGCGGTGGAGAACGCCTCGAGCATCGAGATGCCGCGGTCGCTGATCTCGAGCAGGCGGTCGTTCGGCACCACGATGAGGGTGTCGACCTCGTTCTTCAGCGTGGCCACGCCGTCTTCGGCCTGGGCCGCGCGGCGCTTGCCCTCGAAGCCGAACGGCTTCGTGACCACACCGATGGTGAGGGCGCCGATCGACTTGGCGATGCGGGCAACGACCGGAGCACCGCCGGTGCCCGTTCCGCCACCCTCACCCGCGGTGACGAAGACCATGTCGGCGCCGGCCAGCGCCTCCTCGATCTCCTCCGCGTGGTCTTCGGCGGCACGCCGGCCGACCTCGGGGTCGGCGCCGGCGCCGAGGCCGCGGGTGATCTCCCGGCCCACGTCGAGCTTGACGTCGGCGTCGCTCATCAGGAGCGCCTGCGCATCCGTGTTGATGGCGATGAACTCGACGCCGCGCAGACCGAGCTCGATCATGCGGTTCACGGCATTCACACCGCCACCGCCGATGCCGACGACCTTGATTACGGCTAGGTAGTTCTGGTTCGATGTCACGTCCGGCCTCCGCTGGAACCTTAAAGCTCAACTTGAAAGTTAAAGTTATTCCGAGTATGTATTTCCTACGACGAACCTAGGTGACGATGCCCAGCGGCTCCCGGATGCGCCACCGCGTGTCGTGCGATCGTTCGCCGCGAGGCTCAGCGGATGACGGGGCTCTGCGGGCTCGAGACGTCGTACTCGACGGGGAGCGAAGGGTCTTGCGTGGCGATGAGGCGCTCCAGGATGCGCGCCTTGAGGTCGGAGTCGTCGGCATCGCCCCAGACCACCCGCTGACCCGCACCGGTGAACACCATGGTCACACTGTCGGGCGTGGTTCCGCTGATGCGGTCGACCTGCGCGATCAGCGCGTCGGGGAGCGACATGAGCACGGCGGCTGCCGCCCGGAAGCCCGGGCTGCCGATCTCGGTGCCGGTGAGATCGAGCACGGGGAAGCCGGGGATGCGCTCGGCAGACTGCTGCACGGCGACACCAGCCGGGTCGATGAGTGTGAAACCGGTGTCGCTCTGGATCTGCGCGACCGGACGGCGCTCCACGATCCGCACCGCGAGGGTGTCGGGCGGCCGCGCCTCCACCGAGTACGACTCGATGTACGGGAACTGGGCGAGGTCGCGCTCGACCGCGCCGTAGTCGACCAGGGCCAGCGGCCGTCCCAGTTGGTCGTCGAGAGCGGCGGTGACCGTGGCCGGGTCGAGCCGGCTCACCCCCTCCACGGCGACCGTGCGCACGGCGAGCAACGGCGAGTACGCGGCGAGCAGCACGACGACCACGAGTCCGACGACGGATGCGGCTGCCACGAGCCACGCCATCCGTCGCCGCCGCGAGCGCTGCGTGAACCGCCGCGCCTCCGCCTTCTCGAACCGTCGCCGCTCCCGCGTGGCCTGCCGCAGTGTCGCGGCGGCGCGCGGCGCGCGCGTGCCCCCGCGATCGTCAGGTCCGTCACGTCGGTCACCTCGGTCACGTCCGCTGGTGGGCTTCGGCTTGGCCGTCGAGCGTGCGGGACGGTCGAGCGGCGAGTCGCCCGAGCGCCCGATCGGTGCGGTCGCGTCGGCGTCGGTCGCCCGGCCGCCGGCGGCGCGGTCGGGGCTCTGGCTGCGCGGAGGCTCGGCTCCGGTCTTCCACCACGGTGTGCCTTGGGCGGGCCGGCGTGGCGGCGGCGTCGTCCCCGTTCCGGCGCCCGGTCGCGATCCGCCGGCGGGGGTCGACGCGGTCCCTCGTGGTGCCGACGGGCGAGCGGGTGACGCAGCACCGCGGGCCGGCGCGGGCTCGAGTGGGTCGATGGGGGCTGTGGCGGCGTCGCGAAGGCCGTCGGGGGTGTCGTGGAGCGGGCCGGCCGCCGGGCGCGGGGCCTTCTTGCGCGGCGTCCGGGGCGAGCGCTCGGATGCGCTGCGGCCGTTCGACGGAGGGTCGACAGGAGGCGGCGGCGGGGGCGGCGTGATGCCCGGTGGGCGCTTCACTCGCCTCGTGCGCCCGAGATCCCGGCCGTCGCCGCGGCGTCCGTGGGCGCCCCGTCACCGTCGGCACCGTCGCCGGCCTCCGAAGCGGAACCGGCCGTGGCGCGGCGCTCGAGCGACTCGAGCAGTTGCGGCACGATGAGATTCACGTCCCCGCAGCCGAGCGTCACCACGAAGTCGCCGGGCTCCGCGACCGACGCCACGAAGTCGGCCGCTCGCTGCCAGTCGTCGATATAGGCCACCTGCGCCGGATCGTCGAACCGCGCCGACACCAGTTCCCCGGTCACCCCGGGAATCGGGTCTTCCCGCGCCCCGCACACCTCGAGCACGACCGTGAAGTCGGCGGTGCGCTCGAGCGTCGAGGCGAACTCCCCCGCCATCAACTTGGTGCGGCTGTAGAGGTGCGGCTGGTGCACCGCGATGATGCGCCCCTCGCCCACGACGGTCCGCGCAGCCGTCAGGGCCGCTGCCACCTCGGTGGGGTGGTGCGCGTAGTCGTCGTACACGCTCACGCCGCCGACGGTGCCGTGCAGTTCGAACCGGCGCCCGGTGCCGCCGAACGAGCCAACGGCCTCGATCGCCGCAGCCGGGGCGTAGCCGAGCCCCACCAGCACCGCCACCGCGCCCGCCGCGTTGATGGCGTTGTGCCGCCCGGGCACCCGCAGCACCCCCGGGTAGCTGACCCCGAGGTGGTCGATCACGTAGGAGACCGGCCCGGAGGTGTCGATGGAGTGCACCCGGAAGTCGGCGCTGTCCGCCTCCCCGAAGCTCAGCACCCGCGGATGCGACACCCGCGCCGACACGCGCAGCGCGCCTGCGTCGTCCGACGAGACCACGACGAGTTCGGAGGCGGCGTCGGCGAAGCGCACGAACGCATCCTCCACCGCCTCGACCGACCCGTAGTGGTCGAGGTGGTCGGGATCGACGTTGGTGATGAGCGCCACGGCCGTGTCGTAGAGCAGGAAAGAGCCGTCGGATTCGTCGGCCTCCACCACGAAGACGCCGCCGTCGCCGAGCGCCGAGCTGGTGCCGAGCTCGGAGATGACGCCGCCGTTGACGAACGAGGGGTCGGCCTCGAGCTCGAGCAGGGCGGTCACGATCATGCCGGTCGAGGTGGTCTTGCCGTGGGCACCCGCGACCGCGACGAGGCGCTGCTTGTTCACGAGCCACGCCAGCGCCTGCGACCGGTGCAGGATGGTCAGCCCGCGCTCCTGGGCCGCGAGGTACTCGGGGTTGTCGGGCCAGAGCGCGCTCGTCACGACGAGGGTGTCGGCCGAGCCGATGTTCTCGGCGTCGTGCCCGACGGCGACGGGGATGCCGAGCGCCCGCAGCTTCGCGGCGGTCTTCGAGTCGCTACGGTCGGAGCCCGTGACGGTGAGCCCGGAGGCGGCGAACAGGCGGGCGATTCCGCTCATGCCGGAGCCGCCGATGCCCACGAAGTGCACTGCACCGAGGTCGTCGGGGATCTCGATCGAGAGGTCGGGCTTGATCACGGGTTCACACTCATTTCACGACGAACAGACCCACACAACGTTACGCTCACGCCGAGCCCCCCGTGTCACGGGGCGAGGGCCCGGGCCCACCCGCCAGCGCGCGCTCGATCATCGACACCAGTCGTTCCGCCGCGTCGGGGATGCCGACGCTCCGCGCCGCCGCCGCCATCGCGGCGACCCGCGTCGGGTCGGCCAGCAGCGGAACCACCTCGCGATCGACCCACGCCGGCAGGAACTCCTCGTCGGCCACCAGGATCGCCCCGCCCGCCGTCACGAGGTCGCGCGCGTTGAAGCGCTGCTCGCCGTTGCCCACCGGGTACGGCACCAGCACGCCGGGCACGCCCACGACCGCGAATTCGCAGAGCGTCGAGGCCCCGGCACGGGACAGGGCGAAGTCGGCCACGGCGAGGGCGAGATCCATCCGGTCGCAGTACTCGAGGAAGACGTATCCGGGCAGCTCCGGGTCGTCGACCTCGGAGCGGTTGCCCGCGATGTGCAGCACGTTCCAGCCGGCGTGGGTGAACGCCCGGGCGGATGCGTGCACCGTGGCGTTGATGCGCCGCGCGCCGAGCGATCCCCCCGTCACGAGCAGGGTCGGCCGCGCCGGGTCGAGCCCGAAGAACTCGTGCGCCGCGGAGCGGGCGGTCGCCCGCACCGCGGGGTCGGCGAGGGCGGTCACCTCGGACCGGAGCGGCATGCCGGTGAGCTCGGCGTGCGGCAGCGGCGTCGCCGCGAAACTCACCGCCACCCAGGGCGAGTACCGCGCACCCAGCCGGTTCGCGAGCCCGGGCTTGGCGTTGGCCTCATGGATGACGAACGGCACCTTCGCGCGCCGCGCCGCCAGGTAGCCCGGGGCCGACGCGTAGCCGCCGAACCCCACCACCACGTCGATGCCCCGCGACCGGATGATGTCGGTCACCTGCGCGATGGTGCGCCGCAGAGCGCCGGGGAACCGCAGCGCCGCGCCGTTCGGGCGTCGCGGGAACGGCAGCTTCGGGATGGTGACGAGCTCGTAGCCGCGGGCGGGCACCAGCCGGGCCTCGAGCCCCTCCGCCGTGCCGAGCACGAGGATGGTGGCGCCCGGGTCGCGGCGGCGCAGTTCGTCGGCCGTGGCCAGCAGCGGGTTGACGTGACCCGCGGTGCCGCCGCCGGCGAGCAGGTACGCGGTCATCGCGTCCGCACACCCGCCTGGGCGTCGGCGCGGCCGTTCTCGCGCGCGATCGCAAGCACGATCCCGATGGCGGCGAGGGTCGTGAGCAGCGCCGAGCCACCCGACGAGATGAGCGGCAACGGCACACCGAGCACCGGCAGCACCCCGAGCACGACGGCGATGTTGACGAACGCCTGCCCGATCAGCCACACCATGACGGCCCCGGTCACCACTCTCGAGAACATGTCCC
>BADC01000739.1 GCA_000333435.1 Corynebacterium-like bacterium B27
ATGGATGAACTCCGCCGGCCACCTGTTCCTGGTGCGGCGTTATGACGACGGCAGCTACGGCATCAGCGAAGACGACGAGTTCCGCGGTTTCGTGGTGCGCGCCGACGGCAGCTACGTGGCGATCGACGACGACGGCGGCGTGCGCGGGGAAGCGGCGTCGCTCGGCGCGGCAGCCCGCCTGCTCGCCGCTCCGGCGGTCGAGCTCGCATCGGCGCTGCCGCTCACGGTCGCGGCCTGAGGACGCGCGCCAGCACGGTTCCGGCGCGCCGTCAAGCCCCAGCGCTTGGGCTGGGTCGGGTGTTGTGTGAGAAGAGCGCGAGGGTGCGCGCGAGGTAAGGGGTGAGATCTGATGGGTGAATCAGCGCTGTTGGACGAGACGGCGGCACGCACGATGGTGTGGCGCTGTGTGCAATCGGGCCTGTGGGTGGCGTCCGATCACGACGGACGGGCCCTCGGCATCGTCTCTGAGCGGTGGACGCGCGGCTTCGTCGTGACGTCGGCGAACGGACGTGACCTCGGCCGGCACGGCACGCTCGAAGCGGCGAAGGCCGTGCTGGAGGAGTGGGTCGTCGCCTGAAACCGCCGCCGCTGCTGGTCACCCTTCGGTGACGAGCACCGGCGCCGTGTCGGCGATGGACGGGGTGCACCGCACCACCCAGGCGCCCGGCGCGAGCAGCGCGCGCTCGAGCGGCAGTTCGTCGTGGGCCGCCCGGGCATCGACCACGCCGTGGGCGGTCTGCCACTGGCCGAGCAACCCGCCTCCTTCGGCGACGTTCACGACGCGCGACGACCGTTCACCGAGAAGCTCGGCCGCTGCAGCGCGCACCTCGGCGCCGCCGGAGCCGAACGTGAGCTGCTGCACGCCGATCGCGAGCAGTGCCCGGGCCACCACCACGGCGTGCTCGTCTCCGCCGAGGAGGATGACGCGCCCCCCGAGCACGAGCCGCCCCTTCCCCCGGAGCACCGAGCGGAAGGCGACGAGCTCCTTCGCCACGGCGTCGACGCGCGTGTCGTCGGTCGCACCGGCACTCGGCGTCATCGGCGTTGCTCCTCGGGTCTCGTCACGGCCCGTGTCGTCACAACCCGCTGGGTGCATTTTTCGTGACGACGGCCCTGCTTGTCAATCGCGTGACGGCCGATTCCCAGTCGTGCGGTGCTGCGCCAGGAGCTCGGCGAGATGGCGGCCACTCACGCCCGCGAGCTGATCGGCCTGGGTGCGGCACGACACACCGTCGGCCAGGAAGACCGCGCCGGGCGGGGCGGCAGCCAGCGCAGGCAGCAGCGACGTGCCGGCCACTGCCACCGACACCTCGTAGTGCCCGCGTTCCATGCCGAAGTTGCCGGCCAGGCCGCAGCACCCGGCGAGCTCGGTGACGGTCGCGCCGCAGCTCGCGAGCAGAGCGCGATCGGCGGCGAAGCCCATGACCGAGTGCTGGTGGCAGTGCGGCTGCACCACGACGTCGACGCCCGTGAGGTCGGGCGGCGACCACCGGCCGTCGGCGAGCGGCCCGGTCAGGAGCTCGGCGAGCGTGCGGGTGGCGGCACCCACCTCGGCCGCGCGCGGGTCGTCGGGCAGCAGTTCCTGCAGGTCGGAGCGCAGCACCGCCGTGCACGAGGGCTCGAGTCCGAGGATCGGCAGGCCCGCTGCGACGAACGGATGCAGCACATCGAGCAACTCGGTCAGCCGGCGTCGGGCGCCGGTCAGCTGACCGGTGGTGATCCAGGTGAGGCCGCAGCACGCCGACCGCTCGGGCAGGACGACCTCGAAGCCGGCCGCCTCGAGCACCGCCAGGGTCGCTTCGGCGATGCCGGGCGCGAAGTTGTCGGTGAACGAATCCGCCCAGAGCACGACCCGATGCCGCGACCGCGCGGCGGGAGGCGCCGACTCCCCCGCACTGGTCGGCCTCGCGTGACGGCTCAGGCGGAACGGGGTCTCGGCGAAACGGGGGATGGCGCGCCGCGCATCCATGCCGCCCAGCCGCAGCACGAGTTGCTCGATCGGCCGCACCGAGAGCAGCGCGTTGACCGGGCGCCCGACGCGGGTGGCGAGCCTCGCCCACCGCGGTAGCCAGCCCAGCGTGTAATGCGCGACCGGGCGGAGCCGTCGACGGTAGCGCCGGTGCAGCGTCTCCGACTTGAGCGTGGCGAGGTCGACCCCCGCCGGGCAGTCGGTGGAGCAGGCCTTGCAGGAGAGGCAGAGGTCGAGCGATTCGCTGAGTTCGCGACTCGACCAGTCGGGCGTGCGCACGCCGCTCACCGTCTCCTGCAGCACTCGCGCACGGCCGCGCGTCGAATCCTTCTCGTCGCCGGTGGCCAGGAACGACGGGCACATGAACTCGCCGGCCGCGGTGTTGTCGACCCGGCACTTGCCCACCCCGACGCAGCGGTGCATCGCGGTGGTGACATCGGCGTCGTCGTGCATGAACGCGAATCCGTCCCGCGCCCGCACCGAGAGCGCCAGGGGGCGCCGCAGGGCGGTGTCGACGGGCTGCGGCCGCACGATCACGCCGGGATTCAGGATGTCGTCGGGGTCGAAGAGCCCCTTCACCCGGCCGAACAGCGCGATCATCTCCGGCGAGTACATCGAGGGCAGCAGCGCACTGCGCGCCCGGCCGTCGCCGTGCTCGCCGGAGAGCGAGCCGCCGTGGCTCGCGATGAGGGCGGCCGCATCGGCCAGGAACGCGGAGAGCACACGGCCGTCGTGATCGAGCGGGAGGTCGAGGCGCACGTGCACGCAGCCGTCGCCGAAGTGTCCGTACGGCACGCCGTGCAGCTCGTACCGGGCGAGCAACCGGTCGAAGTCGCGCAGGTACCGGCCGAGGTTCTCGGGCGGAACCGCCGCATCTTCGAGGCCGGGCCAGGCCTGGCGGCCGGCCTCCGTGCGGCCCGCGAGCCCGGCGCCGTCTTCGCGGATGCGCCACAGCGCCCGCGCGTCGGGCCCGGCGGGCAGGATGCGCGCACCCATCGCCCCCGGGTCGGCCACGATCGCCCGCGCCTTCTNCATGGCGTCCCCGCCGGGCCCCGAGCCCACTTCGACCATCAGCCAGCCGGCCCCATCGGGCAGCACCGGAACCGACTCGCGGTGGCGGCGGACGACGTCGACCAGCCGGGCGTCGAGGCCCTCGATCGCGAGCGCGCCGTGGGCGACGATCGCGGGCACCGCGTCGGCGGCGGCGGGCATGTCGGGGTAGCCGAGCACGACGAGAACGGGTTCGTCCGTGACCGGCACCAGGCGCAGCCGTGCGCCCACCACCACCCCCAGGGTGCCCTCGGTGCCGGCGAACGCCTGCGCGAGCTGCCGGCCCCGCTCGGGCAGCAGGTGCTCGAGCGAGTAGCCCGAGATCTGCCGCTCGAACCGGCCGAGCTCGGTGCGCACCAGGGCGAGCGAGCCGTCGATCAGGGGCTGCAGCCCTGGCACGGGGTCGAGTCCGGCGGCCAGGTGAAGGCGACGGCCGCGCCCGTCGATCACGTCGAGCGACTCGATGTTGTCGGCGGTGCGGCCGTAGGCGAGGGCGTGCGGGCCGCAGGCGTTGTTGCCGATCATGCCGCCGAGGGTGCAGCGCGCCCAGGTGGAGGGGTCGGGCCCGAAGCGGAGGCCGTACGGCGCGGCCGCGCGCTGGAGGGCGCCGAGCACGAGGCCGGGGCCCATGTCGGCGGTTCGGGCATCCGGGTCGATGCGGCCGAGGGCGCCGAGGTGGCGCAGGGTGTCGAGCACGATGCCCGGACCGATGGCGTTGCCCGCCACCGAGGTGCCGCCGCCGCGCGGGGTGATGGCACCCCGTCGCGCG
>BADC01000738.1 GCA_000333435.1 Corynebacterium-like bacterium B27
ATTCCCGCCATGGCTGACAACGGATTCACGCCCCGCCGAGCGATCGTGACCGCCGGCGACTCCGGTATCGGCCGCGCCACCGCGGTCGCGCTCGCACAGAACGGCTCGAACGTGGGCCTGACCTGGCACACCGATCGCGACGGTGCCGAAGCCACCGCCGAGGAAGTGCGATCGCACGGCGTGGCGGCCGTCGTGCAGCGCCTCGACGCGAGCGACCTGAGCGGTTGCGGAGATGTGGTGGACGGTCTCGCCGAAGCGCTCGGCGGGGTGGACGTGTTCGTCAACAACGCCGGCACCGGTGCCGCCACACCGCTGCTCGATCTCGAGCTGGCGGAGTGGCGGCACATCGTGGCGACCGACCTCGACGGCGCGTTCGTCTGCATCCAGCGCGCCGCCCGCCGCATGGTGCAGGCCGGCACCGGCGGCCGCATCATCGCCGTGTCGAGCGTGCACGAACATCAGCCCCGCGTGGGCTCCAGCGCCTACGACGCCGCGAAGCACGGGCTCGGCGGCTTGATCAAGACCGCCGCGCTCGAACTCGCGCCCTATGGCATCACGGCGAACACGGTGGCGCCCGGCGAGATCGCCACGCCCATGACAGGCCAGACGGATGTCGATCCGCACGAGGTGCGTCGGCCCGGCATCCCGCTGGGCCGGCCCGGCGACGCGCGGGAGATCGCATCCGTCATCGCGTTCCTCGCGTCGCCCGGATCGAGCTACGTCACCGGCACCTCGATCGTCGTGGACGGCGGGATGCTGCAGATGGGACCGCAGGCGGGGTCGCACCTCACGTCCGACGACTGGCGCACGCCCTGACGGCGCGTCAGGCGTACTGCGGGCGGCCGCCGACGCGGTAGGTCTGCGCCACGACTCCGGTCGCGAAGACGCGGTGGCTGATCAACTCGACGGCGTAGTCGGGGCCATGCTCCGGAAAGAAGCGTCTGCCCTCGCCGGCCGCCGCGGCCACGTCGCCGGAGATGACGATCGTGTTCTGCCACCCCGGCTCGGTGAGCTTCATGCATCCGTCTCTTAGCCGGTGTGAACTATGTGTGTCAACCCCTGGAAGGCTCGTTGGACAGATATTTCACCGTCTGGCATATTCGAAGCATGAACGATCTGATCTGGCGGGTTGCCGACGAGGGATTCTGGGTGGGGACGCGGGATGGCGGCTTCGCCGGCACGATCGATCAGCACGGGGCGCACTTCTACGTGCGCAACGAGTTCGCCGAGTACCTCGGCGACTACGCCGACTTCGACCGGGCGCAGGCCGCGCTCGACGCTCAGCCCGGCCGCCTGCCACGGCAGCCCGAGCCCGAACCGGTGACGCAGCCCATCGCCGTCGCCGTGCCGCTGGCCGAAGCCCGCCGCGAGCCGGTCCTGCGCCGGGTGGGCTGATGCCGCAAAAC
>BADC01000737.1 GCA_000333435.1 Corynebacterium-like bacterium B27
TCCGCCGGCACCGGCACCGCGGGCGGGCCCATTTTTCTCGACGGTGCGGCCGGTCATCAGGCGGATCAGGTCCTGGGTGGGTGTGTCGGCGACGGCCAGGTTGGTGGCCATGGTCTTCCCGTCCTTGATGACGGTGATGCGGTCACCGATCTCACGGATCTCTTCAAGCCGGTGCGAGATGTAGATGACCGCGATGCCGTCGGCGGTGAGCTCGCGCACCACCTGGAAGAGGTTCTTCACCTCTTCGGAGTCGAGCACGGCGGACGGCTCGTCCTTGATGATGAGCTTGGTGTCGTGGCTCAGCGCGCGCGCTATGCTCACGATCTGCTTGTTGGCCGCCGACAGCGTGCCCACCTCGCGGTTGGGGGAGATGCTGCCGTGCCCGAGCCGGCTCATGATCTCTTGCACCCGCTGCGCGGTCTTCCGGCGCTCGGTCACCCCGCCGCGCGCGAACTCGTGGCCGAGGAAGATGTTCTCGGCCACACTGAGCCCGTCGACCACGTCGAGCTCCTGGTACATCGTGGCGATGCCGAGCCCCAGGGCGGCGACCGGGTCCGAGATGGTGACGGGTTCGCCCTGCCACACGATCTCGCCGTCGTCGGGCTGGTTGACGCCGGAGAGCGTCTTGATGAGCGTCGACTTGCCGGCGCCGTTCTGGCCGAGCACGCAGTGCACCTCGCCCGGGAGGATCTCCAGATCCACCCCCTTCAGCGCCTGCACACCGGCGAACGATTTTGTGAGTCCGCGCACCTTGAGCAGTGGAAATCCATGGTCGACAGTGATCATGAGGGCACGGTAGCAGAATTGTTACGGTCCTGCATCAAAATGCCGCGAGGTGGCCCTGAGGCCCTGAATTACAGCGGTTTCAGGCCTCACAATATTGCTCTTGAGCAACTAAAATTGGGCGAGACAAATGTCGAGCGGTCTGTTATGTTGCATGAAACGTCAATGTGGACTGAGGCACCGTTGCACCTCCACACGGGCGAAAGCAGAATCCCTGCATCCATCACCAAGGAGGAACAATGCTTGCACCACGCTCACTGCGCAGCCGCTTGCTGCTGGCGTCCGGAGCATCACTCGCCGCCGTCGCGATGATGACCGGATGCACATCGGGAGGCTCCGGCACCTCGACCAGCGCCGCGGTCGAAGAGAACACCGTCGAGGACAACGCGGCCACCGGTGAGACCATCACCATCGGCTTCTCCGGCCCCGCCGCCGACCACGGCTGGCTCGGCGCCATCAACACCGCGGCCATCGCCGAGGCCGACAAGTACGACGACGTGAACCTGGTCGTGGCCGAGGGCACCAACGACGC
>BADC01000736.1 GCA_000333435.1 Corynebacterium-like bacterium B27
CGACGAGCCCGTGTCGGCGCTGGACGTGTCGATCCAGGAGCAGATCCTCCGGCTCCTGCGCGAGCTGCAGGAGGCTGACGACCTGGCGTACCTGTTCATCTCGCACGACCTGGCCGTGGTGAGGGAGATCAGTCACCGCGTGGCGGTGATGTACAAGGGCCAGATCGTGGAGCATGGCACTACGGAGCAGATCTTCGGCGACCCGCAGCATCCCTACACGCGGACGCTGCTCGCAGCGACGCCCGATCTGGAGAAGGCCATCGCATGACTGACGTCAGCACAACGGTAGGAGAGACATGAGCGCCGAAACGATGACACCCCGCAGCCGCGCCCAGACGAGCACGCAGAAGCGCGGCGAAGCGCGTCGCCGCGAGATCCTCGACACCGCGACGTCGTTGTTCTCGGCCGGCGGCTTCAACACGGTCAGCCTCGCCGACATCGCCCGCGAGGTCGGCATCACGCAGGCCGGCATCCTGCACTACTTCCCGACCAAGGCGGCCCTGCTCCTGGCGGTGCTGCAGGAACGCGAAGCCCGGAACATCGCGTCGCGGGAACGGCACATCGAGGAGGGCATGTCCCCGCTCGCGGCCTACATCGCGACCCTCAAGGAGAACGACCAGAACCCCGAACTCGTGCAGTTGTTCGTGGTGCTCGCCGCCGAGGCCACCGCGGTCGACCACCCGGGTCACACCTGGTTCGCCGTGCGCAACGAGAACCTGGTCACCTCGATGACCGACATGGTCTCCCGCACGGTGGACGAGTCGCGGCTGCCGGACGGCGTGACAGCCACCACCATCGCCCGCTGGGTGCTCGGTCTCGCCCACGGTCTCGGCGCCCAGTGGGTGCTCGACACCGCGGCATTCGACCGCGCCGGCCAGCTCGACCTGTTCATGAAGGTGCTCGAGCCGTACCTGCTGAGTTCGGCCGACCCCTCCCCGGATCACTGATCCGCCTCATCGAAAGAGACCTCTCCGTGGCCCACCAGCCCAACATCGTCATCATCCTCGCCGACGACCTCGGCTTCTCCGACATCGCGCCCTTCGGTGGTGAGATCGACACCCCGGCGCTGCAGCGGCTGGCCGACCGCGGCATCCGGATGAGCTCGTACTACGTCACGCCGCGCTGCAGCCCGTCGCGGGCGGCCCTGCTCACGGGCCACCACCCGCACTCGGTCGGCATCGGCGTGCTCACCACCGACAACCGGCCGAACGGCTACCCGGGTTCGTTGACCACCGAGGTGCCGACGCTCGCGGAGCTGCTGCACGCGCGCGGCTACGCCACAGGACTGTTCGGCAAATGGCATCTCGCCAGCGAGTTCACCACGCCGAGCGACACCTGGCCGACCCGTCGCGGCTTCGACGAGTTCCGCGGCATCCTGCCGGGCGCGTCGAGCTACTATCAGCCCCCGCTGACCGAGGGCGAGACGAGGGTGCCCGACGACGAGCTGCCTGACGACTTCTACTTCACCGACGACATCACGGCGAGCGGCGTCGATTTCGTGCGGCGGCACGCGAGGGCGGAGGATCCGTTCTTCCTCTTCCTCACCTACACCGCGCCGCACTGGCCCTTGCAGGCGCGCGAGGAGGAGATCGCGAAGTACCGGGCACGGTTCGAAGCCGGCTGGTCGGATGCGCGGGAGCGACGCCTGGCACGGCTGCGCGAAGAGGGCATCCTCCCCGACGTCGACCACCTGCCCGAGCAGCAGACACTGCCCGAGTGGCCCGAGGAGGACCGCGACTGGCAGATCGAACGGATGGCGGTCTACGCCGCCCAGGTCGAGTCGCTGGATCGCGGAGTCGGCAGCATCCTCGACGCCCTGGATGCGGCGGGAGTGGCCGACGACACGATCGTGCTGTTCTTCTCCGACAACGGCGGCTGCGCCGAGGAGCTCCCACCCGGGCCCTCCTTCTTCCCGCCTTTCACGGCTCCGCCCGCCACGCGCGACGGCCGGCCGATCCCGTTCGGCAACGATCCGTCGATCATGCCCGGGCCCGACACGACCTACCAGAGCTACGGCAAGGACTGGGCGACCGTCTCGAACACACCGTTCCGCATGTGGAAGCGCTGGGTGCACGAGGGCGGCATCTCCACGCCGTTCATCGCCGCCTGGCCGGGCGGCGGAGTGCCGGCGGGCGGCGCGATCAGCCACTCGCTCGGGCACGTCACCGACATCGTCCCGACCATCCTCGACGTGCTGGGCGCCCCCAATTCCGCCGAGGGCCAGAGCCTCCTGGAGGCGTGGCGCACACCCGAATCCGACGACCAGGACCGCACGGTCTGCTGGGAGCACGTGGGCAACGCGGCGGTGCGGCGGGGCCGGCACAAGCTCGTGCGCGAGTGGGGCGGCCCGTGGGAGCTCTACGACATCGCCGTCGACCGCATCGAGTCGAACGATCTCGCCGCGGAGCGACCCGAGCTGGTCGAGGAACTCGTGGCGATCTACGAGGAGTGGGCGAGGGCGCACTCGGTCATCCCGTGGCAGGACGTGCTCGACGACCACGTGGCCCGGGGCATCCCGCCGCAGCGCGCGGTCGGCTGAGGCGGGTCGACGATGCCTGTCAACATCCTCTTCATCACCGCCGACGACATGGAGGGCACGACCCCCGGCGCGTTCGGCGGCCCCGGCGACGTGACGCCGGCGCTCGATGCGCTGGCGGCCGAGGGCATGATCTTCGGCCGTGCGCACGTCGCGGTCGCCGTCTGCCAGCCGAGCCGATCCGCCATCATGACCGGTCTGTGGCCGCACCGGAACGGCGCCGAGGGCTTCGAGCCCATCGACGACGGGGTGCCCCTGCTCACCGGACTGCTCGCTGCGGCGGGCTATCGCACGGGCATCCTCGGCAAGGTCAACCACCTCCAGCCGGTCGACCGCTTCGGCTGGGACCGCATCGTGGAGATGCGGCAACTCGGGCTCGGGCGTGACCCCGCCCGCTACGCCGAGGAGACGGCGGGCTTTCTCGCCGAGGCGGCGGACCGGCCCTGGTTCCTCATGGTGAACGCCCACGACCCCCACCGCCCGTTCCACGGCGCCGCCGACGTCCGCCGAGCCTTCGGTGACGCCGCCGACGCCATCCCCGAGCCCTCCAAGGTGTACGACGCCGACGACGAGGCCGCGACCCCACCGGCGTATCTCCCCGACATCCCCGCGGTGCGAACGGAGTACGCGCAGTACCTGAGTTCGGCGCGGCGCTGCGACGACGTCGTCGGTGCCGTGCTGGGTGAACTCGAGGCGTCCGGGCAGGCGGGGGAGACCCTCGTCGTGTTCCTCTCCGACAACGGCATGGCGTTCCCGTTCTCGAAGGCGAATTGCTACCTGCAGTCCACCCGCACACCGCTCATCGTGCGCTGGCCGGGGGTCGTCGCACCGGGAGGCGCGGAGACCACACGCTTCGTCAGCATGCTCGACCTGTTCCCCACGTTCTGCGAGGCGGCAGGCGTTGCGGCGGGCGAGATCGACGGGGAGAGTCTCGTCCCGGTGCTACGGGGCTCTCCCTCCACCCCCGAGCGCGACCACGTCGTCACGGTCTTCCACGAGACGGCCGCTCAGCGCCGTTACGAGATGCGGTGCGTGCAGGATGCCCGGTACGGCTACATCTGGAACGGCTGGGCTGACGGGCACACCGAGTACCAGGCCGAGAACATGATGGGCCTGAGCTGGCCCGGGATGATGGCGGCGGCGGCCGATGACCCGGCGATCGCCGCTCGGGTCGAGTTCTACACCCACCGCCGGCGCGAGGAGCTCTACGACCTCGAGAACGACCCGGCGGGGCTGCGCGACCTCTCCGGGCAGCCGGCGCACGCAGCGGCGCTCGCGGCCGCTCGCGAGCACCTCCGGGCCTGGATGACCGACACCGCCGACCCGCTCCTGGCCCG
>BADC01000735.1 GCA_000333435.1 Corynebacterium-like bacterium B27
CGTCGATGCGGGGGCTCCGCACCCGCACGAAGGTCTGCGTGGAGCCGACGATCTCGGCCACGGTCGCGTTCGCGATCACGCGGCCCTTGCCGATCACGATGATGTGGTCGGCGGTGAGCGCCATCTCGCTCATCAGGTGGCTGGAGAGCAGCACGGTGCGGCCCTGCGCGGCGAACTGCCGCACGAAG
>BADC01000734.1 GCA_000333435.1 Corynebacterium-like bacterium B27
TCATGAGTGAAGCTCGTGCATTTGCACATCGTCTTCGCACCCGTCTCGACACCGTCGCCCAGCGTCAGCGCCAGCAGAGTCTCGACCATCCCCGTGCAGGAACCGCAGGAGGCCGACGCCTTGCAGGTAGCGCGCACCGCATCGAGGCTGTGCGACCCGCCGTCGATG
>BADC01000733.1 GCA_000333435.1 Corynebacterium-like bacterium B27
ACAGGCGCGCGGCATCGACAAGGATCCCGAGGCGGACGGTCTGATCACCCAGGCATTGTCGCGCAATCCCCCGTCTACGGTGACTGTTAACAAGTTACAGTTTTGATCAATGGCGATGAGCGGCACTCGTTCCGACGGAGGCTGCGGCGCCGCACAGAAAGCGACAACGCAGCAATGACGCCCCCCACCCCAGTCGGTCACGGCCGCACCGTCATCGTCGGACCGGTGCGGTACGCCGAACTCTGCTCGGCCGGCCGCGCGCTCCTCGTCGAGCACGGCTTCACCCTGGTGGAGAACGAGCGCTCCACGCCCTGGACCGCCGATGACCTCGCGCCCCTGCTCCCCATCGCCGACGCATCCGTCTGCGGCGTCGAGGTGTTCGACGAGGCCGCGCTGGCCGCGGCTCCGAAGCTGAAGATCATCTCCCGGCTCGGCGTCGGCCTCGACAACATCGACCTCGCCGCGGCTCGTGCACGGGGCATCGACGTCGTGAACGCGCCCGGCGGCAACGCCATCGCGGTGGCCGAGCTGGCTCTCGGTCTGCTGCTGTCGGTCTACCGCCAGATCCCGATCATGAACGCGGGCATCCGCACCGGCGCCTGGGACCGCTTCGTCGGCTCGGAGATCGGCGGCAAGACGATCGGCCTGATCGGCTTCGGCGCGATCTCCCGCATCCTCGCCCAGCGCCTCAAGGGCTTCGACGTCGACCTCGTGGCCTACGACCCGTACGCCGACCAGGCTGTCGCCGACGAGCTCGGGGTGCGCCTGGTCTCGCTCGAAGAGGCCGTGTCGAACGTCGACGTGGTGAGCGTGCACGCCCCGCACGTGCCAGAGACCCACCACCTCGTGAACGCCGACCTCATCGCGTCGATGCGGCCCGGCACCGTGCTCCTCAACACCAGCCGCGGCGGCCTCGTCGACCAGGCGGCCCTCGTCGACGCCCTCGAGAGCGGCCACCTCGCCGGTGCCGGCCTCGACGTGTTCGAGGTGGAGCCCGTCGGGCCCGACAACCCCCTCCTCGCGTTCCCCAACGTCGTCGCCACCACCCACGCCGCCGCCGACAGCCTCGAGGCGTACCACCGCATCGGGCTGTCCACCGCCCAGGCCATCGTCGACGTCTTCTCCGGCCGCACCCCGCGGTCGCTCGCCAACTGATGTAGACCCCCTTCCCTCCCGAGCACCACAACCGAAAGGATCAACGATGATCAGACGATCACACCGAGCCCGAAAGCTCGCCATCGCAGCACCGGTCGCCCTCGCCCTGGTGGCGGGCCTGGCCGCCTGCGCCGGCGGCGGCAGCGGCGACAGCTCCGGCGACGTCAAGGAGCTCACCCTGATCGCCGCGAACAGCCCCTTCACCGAGGGCTTGAAGACGCTCGCCGACGAGTACAAGGACGAGACCGGCGTGACCGTGAACCTCGAGTTCTACGGCAACGAGCAGCTGAACGACACGCTCAAGGTGAAGCTGAACGCCCAGTCGAGCGACTTCGACATCTACGGCTACCAGGTGCAGGACGTGATGCGCGAGTTCAGCCGCAACGGCTGGCTCGCCGACATGACCTCCTACGTCGAGAACGACGCCGACTGGAACTGGGAGGACTTCCAGCAGTCCGCCCGCGACGCGGTGACCCTCGACGGCGTCGTCTACGGCGTGCCCGTGATGACGGAGCGTCACATCATGTACTACCGCTCCGACCTGCTCGAGGCCGCCGGCATCCCGGTGCCCACCACCCTCGACGAGCTCGAGGCCGCGGCCGCGAAGCTCAACGACCCGGCCAACGGCTTCTACGGCATCGCGATGCGCGGCGCCAAGGTGCCGCTCGTCACGCAGTTCTCGTCGTTCCTCTACAGCTACGGCGGTGACTTCCAGGATGCCGACGGCAACGCCACGGTCGACACCCCCGAGGCCAAGGACGCCTACGCGATGTACGGCAAGCTGCTCGCCGACTACGGCCCTCCCGGTGTGACCAACATGGGCTGGACCGAGGCGAGCGCCATCTTCGCCCAGGGCAACGCGGCGTTCTACCTCGACGCCGACAGCCAGGCCTACACCTTCCTCGACCCCAAGAGCAGTGCCGTGGTCGACACCGTCGCCTACGGGTCGTTCCCCGCGGGCCCGGCCGGTTCGCACCCGTACAGCATCGTTCCGCAGACCCTCGGCATCAACGAGTACTCGACGAAGAAGGATGCCGCGTGGGACTTCATCAAGTGGGTCACCAACGAGGAGAACTCCAAGAAGCTGCTGGCCGACGACACCGTTCCGGTCGCCCGCGACTCGGCCTGGGCCGACGACACCGCGACGGCGTCGTTCCCCGCCGGCCTCGTGGAGATCGTGCGCAACAGCCAGGGCACGGTCGGCCACGACCGCCCGCAGCTGGAGAAGGTCGCCCAGGCGCGCGAGATCGTGGGTACCCCCGCGATCACCGCGATCGAGGGTGGTGACGTCGACGCCGCAGCCGACAAGGCGAACGCCGACTTCCAAGACCTGCTCGACGGCGAGAAGTAGTTCGCCCGGCCGGGCGGGCTACCTCGCCCGCCCGGCCGCCCCGCGCATCCGCGCCCTCCCATCCGTCCCCGTCAAAGGCACATCATGACCACGACGAGTCACCCGACCTACCTGGCCCCGAAAAGGCGCCGCGGCAGCTCCCTCACGAGCTGGGCCGACCGGCACATCAAGTGGCTGTTCACCGCCCCGGCGATCGCGTTCGTCGCGCTTCTCATCGTGTTCCCGATCGCCTACACGGTGTTCCTCTCCTTCACCGATTCGGCCAGCTCGGTCACGAGGCCGTTCCGCTTCGTCGGCTTCGACAACTACGTCGACTGGCTCACCGACTTCGAGCGGTTCTGGCCGGCGGTCGGCCGCACCGCCTACTTCACCGTCACCGCGCTCGTGATCGAGCTCGTGCTGGGTCTCGCGATCGCGCTGCTGCTGCGCAAGACCTTCCGCGGCCAGAGCATCGTGCGCGTGTTCATCCTGCTGCCGCTCGTGGCGACGCCGGTCGCGGTCGGCATGATGTGGCTGCTCATCTTCGAGCCGTCCATCGGCTTCGCCAACGTGCTCATGAAGTCGCTCGGCCTGGCGCCGCAGCTCTGGCTCTCGGGCACCGACACCGCGCTCAACACCATCATCTTCATCGACGTGTGGCAGTGGACACCGATGATCGTGCTCATCCTCCTCGCCGGGCTCTCGACCCTGCCGGAGGAGCCCGACGAGGCGGCCCGCGTCGACGGCGCGAACGCCTGGCAGCGCTTCCGGCACATCACCCTGCCGCTGCTCATGCCCACGCTCGCGGCCGCGGCCATCCTGCGCTCGATCGACGCCATGAAGACCTTCGACATCATCTACGCCACGAAGGGCCGCACGGGCGGTTCGAACAACGAGGCCCGCGCAGGCCGCGCCGAGCGCCGCGAACACCCTCGTGGTGCACGCCGACCAGGCCTTCCGGCCGGTCACCCACCTGGCATCGGGAAGCCTGTACGGGCTCGCCGACGCCGACTCGCCCTCGAGCGAGCTGATCTCCGCGATCAAGCCGCACACCTTCATCCAGAAGCCGTTCGGCGGCAAGCAGCAGCCGACCGGCGACGTGGGGGACACCTGGCAGGTCGCCGCCGACCACGACGCGCGGGTAGTCATCCGCCTCTCCGACTACTACGCCGGCTGGCCGTACCAGTTCGACTGGGCGAACTGGGACCAGGTCGTCACCGACCAGGTGCGCCAGGCCAAGGCGTCGGGCATGACGAACCTCGCGGCCTGGGCGCCGTGGAACGAGTCGACCGGCACCTGGAACGCCGCGAAGAACGGCTCCTTCGAGGACTTCTGGGTGCACACCTACCGGCTCATCCGGAGCCTCGACCCCGACACGCCCATCCAGGGGCCGAGCTACTCCGACAACATCTCCGAGGCACGGCAGTTCTTCACCGTGGCCAAGGCGACCGACACGATCCCCGACATCCTGGCCTGGCACGAGCTCATCCGGTCGCCCAAGATCGTCGACGACTACGCCACCATCGAGGGCATCCTGACCGAACTCGGCATCGACCAGCGCCCCATCTCCATCGAGGAGTACGCCGCGCCCGCCGAGGCCGGCATCCCGGGCTCGCTCGTGGGGTACATCGCGAAGTTCGAGCGTCTCGGCATCCACGACGCCGAGCTGCCGTTCTGGAACCAGTCGGGCACGCTCGGCGACCTGCTCACCCAGCGTGACGGGGTGCCGAACGGCGCGTACTGGCTCTACACCTGGTACGCCGACATGAGCGGTGACATGGTGACCACCGAGGCGCCGGGCAACACCGCGTTCGAGGCCGCCGCATCCGTCACCGCCGACAAGAACCAGGTGGAGGTTCTGGCCGGTGGTGGCAGCGGCTCGACCGCCGTCACCATCGACGGGCTCGACCAGCTCGCCGTCGCGTCGAGCGGCGCCGTGAACGTGAAGCTCGAGTACACCCCGAGCTACGGGCGCACGGTCGCGGTCGCCGGGCCGATCACCGTCTCGAACACCACCTACCAGGTCGGTGCGGACGGCTCGATCAGCGTGCCCATCACGATGAACCCGGCCTACGGCTACCACGTCGTGGTGACGCCGGCCGGAACCGGCGACGATCTCAGCGGCGCCTACACCGTCAGCAACGTGAACAGCGGGCTCGCGCTCGACACGGCGGATGCGGCACCCGCCGCCGGCACGCTGGTGAACCAGCGCACGCCGAACGCCGGCGCGGCCACCCAGACGTGGAACCTCGTCTCGGCGGGCTCGGGCCTGTACAAGATCGTCAACGCGACCAGCGGACTCGTCCTCGGCATGAAGACGGTCGACCAGAACAACGGCACGAAGGTGGTCGTGGCCGCCGACGCCGGCTCCGACGACCAGCTCTGGCAGCCGATCTCCGACGGCAAGGGCGGCTACCGCTTCGGCAACTACGCCACCGGTCGGGTGCTCGCCGTCGACGGCATGAGCAAGAGCGACGGCGCGCAGGTCGTGCAGTGGCTCGACGGCAACCCGTCGTCGAGCTGCACCGCCTCGGGACCGCGTCAGCCGGGCAAGCTCGGTACGGCGCTGAACTTCTGCGGCACCCCCGCCTACGTGGCGCTGCCGACCGGAGCGGTCAGCAGCCTCACCGGCGACTACAGCGTCTCGGCCTGGGTGAACCCGGCGTCGAACGCGGCCTGGCAGCGCATCTTCGACATCGGAACCGGCAGCCAGCAGAGCATGTTCCTCACCGCGAACGACGGTTCGAAGCTGCGTTTCGTCATCACCACCAGCGGCGCCGGGGGCGAGCAGCGACTCATCAGCAGTGCGGGTGCGCTGCCGCTCAACCAGTGGTCGCTCGTGACGGTGACGGTGTCGGGCACGACCGGCAAGCTCTACGTGGGCAGCCAGCTCGTGGCCACCAACACGGCGATGACCGTGCATCCGTCGGCCTTCGGTCAGAGCACGAAGAATTACCTCGGCAAGTCGCAGTACTCCTCCGACCCCGCGTTCAACGGGTCGCTCGACGACGTGAACATCTACAGCCGGGCGCTGACCGCCGACGAGGTGCTGAACCTCTCGACGGGCGTCGCCGGCACGGGTGACGTGCTGAAGTACAGCTTCGACGAGGACACCGGCGCGAGCGTGCCCGACTCGTCGGGGGCGGGCCGCAACGGCACGAT
>BADC01000732.1 GCA_000333435.1 Corynebacterium-like bacterium B27
GAAAGCCGTGTGGGCAGCCGCAGCCCATCGGCGATCTCGCGCCCGATCGGCCGCAACGGATCGAGCGACACCAGCGCATCCTGCACCACCAGCCCCACCTGCCGCCCCCGCACCCGCCGCCACTGGGCAGCCGACAACCCGCGCCCCGCGTCACCGCTCGCGCCACCGTCCGCGCCCCGAGCATTCGCACCCAGCTCGGATGCGCCCAGCACCTCGAGCGCATCCGCCGACACCCACGATCCAGGCCCCGCGAGGCCCACGATCGCCCGCGCGGTGACGCTCTTGCCCGACCCGGACTCGCCCACGATCGCGAGCGCCCGGCCCGCCCGCAGCTCGAACGACACCCCGTCGACGACCGGCGGCGAGTCCCGTCGCCCGAACCCCACCCGGAGCTCCCGCACGCGCACGAGCGGCTCCCCGGCTGCCACCTCGCTGGGGGTCGCTGCCGACGCCGCCCGGTGCGACGGAGTTTCGGCACGAGCATCCGGAACGACGGAGTGAGGCGCCGTACCTGGCGAATCTCTCCGTCGTTCCGGCGCCGTGCCGCCGGCCGTGCCCGGCCCGGCGCCGCTCACCGCGCACCCCGTCGCTGCAGCGCCCGCCCCAGCACCGTGGTGGCGGCGGCGCTCAGCACGATCGCGAGGCCGGGGAAGAAGGTCATCCACCACGCCGTCGCCAGGTAGTTCTTGCCGGCGAAGAGCATCGCACCCCACTCCGCCGCGGGCGGCTGCGCGCCGAGCCCGAGGTACGACAGCGCCGCCGCCCACACGATCGCCTGCCCCACACCGAGCGTCACGAGCACGAACACCGGCGCGACCGCGTTCGGCAGGATGTGCCGCGCCAGGATGCGTCCCCGCGACCGCCCCAGCACCACCGCCGCCTCCACGTACGCCGACGAGGCGACCGACCGCGTCTGCGCCCGGATGATCCGCGCATACCCCGGCGCCGTCGCCAGCCCCACCGCGATCGTCGACGTGACGATCCCCGGCCCGTACACGGTGATCACGAGCAGCGCCAGCAGGAGCCCCGGAAATGCGAACAGCACCTCGAGCAACCGGTTCACCCCGAAGTCGACGACCCGCCCGCCGAGCGCCGCCGCCATGCCCAGCACCAGCGCCAGCGCGATGCCGATCGCGGTCGCCGACACCCCGATCACGAGCGAGGGCGCCGTGCCGTGCACGACCCGGGTGTAGACGTCCCGCCCCGACTCGTCGGTGCCGAACGGATGCCCCCACCCCGGCGCCCGGAACGCCTCCGCCGGGTCGATGGCCAGCGGGTCTCCGGGTGCCAGCAGCCCCGGCCAGAACGCCGCAACGAGCAGCAGCACGATGAACCCGGCCGCCACCCACTGCGCCACCCCGAGCCCGCGCAGCCCCCCGAGCAGACCCAGCCGCCGGGCCGAATCCCGAAACGATGGAGTTCCGGCGCGAAAACCGGGAACGACGGACTCCTGGCCCGGCCCGGCGGGAGAACTCCGTCGATCCGGCACGCCGGAGCGGATGGCGGCGTTGCCGGCGGCGAGGTGGGAAGCGGGGGCGGGGGGTGGTGTGGAAGCGGGGTGGGAGGCGGCTGCACCGGCGCCCGAAGCAGGGACGGACGGTGGGGTGGTGGGGGGCAGGCTCACGCGGCACGCTCCCGGGGGTTGGCGAGCCGGGTCGCCGCATCCGTCGCGACCGTCATCGCCACGTAGCCGAGCGCCACCACCAGCACGACGCCCACCACGAGCGGCACGTCGCGCAGCTGCACCGCGTTCAGCAGCGTGCGCCCGAGCCCGGGCCGGGCGAAGATCGTCTCCACCACCACCGCCCCCGAGATGAGCCACCCGAACGCCCACCCCGACAGCGCGATGCCGGGCAACGCCCCGTGCCGCAGCACGTGCCGGAACCGCACCCCGTTCTCGCTCTCCCCCCGTGCGCGCGCCGACAGGGTGAACGGCGCCTCGAGCGCGTTCAGAACGGATTCGCGCATCACCTGCCCGAGAAACCCGGCGAGCGGCAGTGCGAGCGTCAGCACCGGCAGAACCAGTCCCGCGGGCCCCGCCGTGCTCACCGCCGGGAGCCAGTGCAGCGTCGTGCTGAACACCAGCACGAGCACGGTGGCCAGCCAGAA
>BADC01000731.1 GCA_000333435.1 Corynebacterium-like bacterium B27
CTCGGGGTGCCGGTCGCCGAGTGGTTCGCCGGCGGCACCCTCAACGTCGCGGTGAACTGCGTCGACCGGCACGTCGCCGCCGGCCGCGGCGACAAGGTCGCGCTGCACTTCGAGGGCGAACGGGGCGACCGCCGAACGATCACCTACGCCGACCTCCAACGCGAGGTCGCGAAGGCCGCCAACGCCCTCACCGACCTCGGCATCACACGGGGCGACCGCGTGGTCATCTACCTCCCGGTCATCCCGGAGACCCTCATCGTGACCCTCGCGGTCGCCCGGCTGGGCGCCATCCACTCGCTCGTGTTCGGCGGATTCTCGGCCGAGGCCCTGCGCTTCCGGGTCGAGGACACGGGAGCCAAGCTCCTTGTCACCACCGACGGCCAGTTCCGCCGCGGTCAGGCCGTGCCCGTGAAGCAGAACGCCGACGCCGCCGTGGCCGGCGAGAACGCCGTCGAGCACGTGCTCGTGGTGCGCCGCACCGGTGATGAGACCCCCGATGTGCCGTGGACGCCGGGCCGCGACCTGTGGTGGCACGACGTCGTCGACACCGCGCCCGACGTGCACACGCCCCAGTACTTCGACGCCGAGAATCCGCTCTTCATCATCTACACCAGCGGCACCACCGGAAAGCCGAAGGGCCTCGTGCACACCTCCGGCGGCTACCTGACCCAGGCCTCCTGGACCCACTGGGCCATGTTCGACGTCAAGCCCGACGACGTGCACTGGTGCACCGCCGACCTCGCGTGGGTGACGGCGCACACCTACGAGATCTACGGCCCGCTGAGCAACGGCGTCACCCAGGTCATCTACGAGGGCACGCCGAACAGTCCGCACACGGCGCGGCACTTCGAGATCATCGAGCGCTACGGCGTGACGACGTATTACACGGCGCCGACGCTCATCCGCACCCTGATGACCTGGTTCCCGGATGGGGTGCCCGCCGAGTACGACCTGTCGAGCATCCGTCTGCTCGGCACGGTCGGCGAGGCCATCAACCCGGAGGCGTGGGTGTGGTTCCACGAGAACATCGGGGCAGGGCGCGCGCCCATCGTCGACACCTGGTGGCAGTCGGAGACGGGCGCCGCGATCATGGCGCCCCTCCCCGGCGTCACCACCCTGAAGCCCGGCTCGGCCACGCGCGCCCTGCCGGGGTTGCGCACGCTCGTCGTCGACGAGGCGGGCGAGGAGGTGCCGTTCGGCAGCGGCGGTTACCTCGTGGTGGCCGGCACCTGGCCGAGCATGGCGCGCACGGTGTGGGGGAATCCGCAGCGCTACCTCGACGCCTATTGGCGGCGCTACGCCGAGCAGGGCTACTTCTTCTCGGGCGACGGCGCGAAATACGACCTCGACGGCGACATCTGGTTGCTCGGCCGGGTTGACGACGTCATCAACGTGTCGGGGCACCGCCTCTCGACGATCGAGATCGAGTCGGCGTTGGTCGCGCATCCGCTGGTCGGGGAGGCGGGGGTCGTGGGCGTGCACGACGAGACCACGGGGCAGGGGATCGCGGCGTTCGTCATCCCGGCCGCCCGGGGCGCCGCCGATGGTTCTGCGCTCGCCGCCGACGACACGAGCGGATGGCGCCACGCCGCCGACGCGGTGAGTGCCGAACTGCGCGCCCACGTCGCACGGGAGATCGGGCCCATCGCGAAGCCGCGCGACATCGTGCTCGTGCCCGATCTGCCGAAGACCCGTTCGGGCAAGATCATGCGGCGCCTCCTCGGCGACATCGTCGACGGGCGCCCGCTCGGCGACACGACGAGTCTGCAGGACGAGGCGGTGCCGCGGCAGATCCAGGCGATAGTGCGGGGCTGAGCGCAGCGTCAGTGCACGGTGAGGCGCGGGGCGGCGGCGAGCAGCTGCTGCGTGTACGGATGCGTCGGCGCGCCGAACACCGCCGCTGTCGGGCCCTGCTCGACGATGCGCCCGTCTTTCATCACCGCGATGCGGTCGCTCAGGTGCTGCACCACGCCGAGATCGTGCGAGATGAAGAGGTAGCTGAGCCCGCGTTCCCGCTGCAGGTCGTCGAACAGGTCGAGGATCTGCGCCTGGATCGACACATCCAATGCCGAAACCGGCTCGTCGCAGATCAGCACCGCCGGATCGGCCGCCAGCGCCCGGGCGATCGACACCCGCTGCCGCTGGCCGCCTGAGAGCTCGAGCGGCCGCCGGCCGAGCACGGCACTCGCGAGCCCCACGTCGTCGAGCAGCCGGGCGACGGATGCGCGCCCGGCGCTCACCCCGCCGGCGCTGCTCCTCGACTCGCGTGCGTCGGTTGAGGCGCCGTGCGCGCCGTGGGGACCGGCGTGCACCCTGGCGAAGCGGTGTGCCGAGCCGCGGAGCGCGTCGGTCAGGATCTGCTCGACGGTGAGGCGCGGGTCGAAGGAGGAGAGCGCATCCTGGTACACGGCGCCCAGGAGGTGGCGGCGCGGTCGGCGCAGCCGCTCGGGGAGGGGTGCCCAGGGCTCCCTGTCGAGCGTGACCGCGCCGGAGTCGAGTGCCGTGAGGCCGAGCGCGATGCGCGCGAGCGTCGTCTTGCCCGACCCCGACTCCCCGACGAGCCCCAGGGTGGTCCCCCGCTCGAGCACGAGCGACACGTCGTCGACCGCCAGACGCTCCGCGCCCCGCTGGGCACCTCGCGCGGGGAACGACTTGCGCACCCCCTGCAGCTCGAGCACGCCATCCACTCGTCGCAACTCGGGCGATAGCGTCTCCCGGCTGCCCGATTCGCGACGAGTCACGCCCTCGAGCGGTCCCGTGTGCGCGGGCGGCGCTGCGGACGCGGGGGGCGCTGCGGGCGCGGGCAGCGTGAGCGGGACGCCGCGCGGCACCCCGGTGGGCACGGCCCGCAGCAGGGCGCGGGTGTACTCGTGCTGCGG
>BADC01000730.1 GCA_000333435.1 Corynebacterium-like bacterium B27
CAGCGGGTTGTGGGCGGCGACGACCACCTCGCGGTGGAACAAGAGGTCGGCGTCGATGAAGGGCTCGGCGAGTTCGGCCTGAGTCGTCGCCAGGCGTTCGCGGGCATCGAGGGCGGTGCGGATGCGCGCGAGATCGTCGTCGGTGCGCCGGCGCGCCGCGAGGGCGGCGGCCTGCACCTCGAGGGCTTCCCGTACCTCGTAGACCTCGATCACCTTCGCCGCGTGCAGTGCGGAATCCCAGGTGCGGGGCGGGGTGGTCGAGAGAACGTAGGTGCCGGAGCCCTGCCGTGATTCGAGCAGGCCGGCCTGCACGAGCGATCGGGTCGCCTCGCGCACGGTCGAGCGGCCGACACCGAGCTGTTCGGCGAGCTTCACCTCACCGGGCAGCGCCGTGCCGACGGGCCAGGTGCCCGCGGCGAGCTGCTCGGTGAGGGAGGCGGTGGCGAGTTCGACCAGGCCGCTGCGCTTCAAAGACTTCATCATCGCTCCTCAGATGTCTGAGGACTTAACGTAGCGCACCTCGACTCTCCCTGTCACGCCGTGCCGCTCCCGGATGCACGCCGGTCGGATCGTAGGATGCCTGCGTGACCAGCGAACCCAGCACCGCGCCCCGCGCATCCGCTTCCCCGCTCCCTCCGTCGCCGCCGCCCGTGCACGAGGTGACGATCGACGCGCGGCCGGGGAAGGGGCCGCGCCCGGCGAACCTGCCGCTGCGGCAGCGGCCCTTCGACATCGCATTCGCCGTCGTGTTCCTGCTGTTCACGGTCACGAGCGGCATCAGCGACCTGGTGCCGACGATCGGCATCCCGATCACCGCCGACTCGACCAACTGGCTGGCGCAGTCGAACTACTGGTACGGGCACGACGCCGATCCGCTGTTCATCGACCCGCCGGTGTGGATGCGGTTCGTCACGGGCCTCTCGGCCTTCGTCTACGGCCCGTTCTACCTCGTGCTGGCGTTCTGCCTGCTGACGGGGCGCAACTGGATCCAGCTCCCCGCGGTGATCTACGCCTCGGCGATCTCGATGATCACGGGCGTCGTCGTCTTCGGCGTCGAGTTCTTCGGCGAGCCCGAGTTCCAGACCCAGAACCCGGCGAAGTTCCTCGCCTTCAACCTCCCGTACGTCATCATCCCGATCCTCCTGCTCGTTCGGATGCGCAAGCCGCTACCGTTCACACGGAGGTGGTGACGGTGCCGGAACATGTAGTGAGCATCGATGTTGGAACCGACTGGGATCCGAACGCTCCATTTGCAGTCTTACTTGCTGACGATGAGGGTAGAACTGCCTTGGCGCTGAATGCACAGATCGATGATCCGGATCAGCGGTCAGTTGTCTTGTTCTGGAGGGGTTGCCGCTCCCGTGCGATGGGCGACCCGAATGATGAGGCCCGCTCGGGGCACCGGTTGTGGGGGAGCGGATTGGCGTCGGTGCTCTGGATCGGTGAGGTGCGGGAGAGTGAACTCGTCAAGGCGTTGGAACGTCAGAACAGCGTTCACGACCGCCACGATCCCGCTCGGTTCGCCGATCTCGTGCATCACATCGTGTTGACCAAGGAAGAGACTATCGAGGTCGTCGCCGACGACTTCACGGTCAAGCGGATCGAGGGTTCCACGGGACGCGCAGCACGCGAAGCATTTGCGTCCTAGGAAGAAGGGATTCCCACTCTCTCGAGAGTTCTTCGGTGAGCCCGAATTCCAGACCCGGCGCCGGTGAGCTGCCGCCGCCTTCCGTCGAGTGCGTGGGCCGGGCTCAGGCCGCACACGGGAGGCGACGGCGGTGGACGATGACGAAGATGAGGTTGAGGAGCGCGAGGGCCGTGACGGCGGCGGTGGCGAGCTGGGCGATGAGCAGGGTGGTGGCGACGGACGGGTCGTAGGGGTCGACCAGCCGGGTGCCGTCGCCGTCGGACGAGCCGACGTACCACTGCGCGTCGCCCGGGCCCGGCACGTGCACGAGGAGGGTTGTCGTCAGAGCGGCGGCAGCGACGACGAGGAGTGCGATCGCGACGATGAGGATGCCCGTCGAGCGGGGTGCGGCGGTGGTCACGGGTCGAGGCTATCCGGTTCGTGCCGCGCGCGCCGCCTCCGCCCGGGTAGCCGGGCCGGCCGCCCGGACGGGTCAGGGGAGGCTCGTGAACAGGTCGGCGATGGCGCCGAGGAGCGACCAGATGGGGCGGCGCGGTCTGCGGATCTGCGTCCACGACGGCCCGTCGAGTCGGTAGCGGGCACGGCAGACGGGGCAGGTCCATTTCGTGCCCGCGGTGGCGGTTGCGATCGGGAGGGCGCACGGGTGGTTCGGACGGGCCAGGATGCGCATCGCCCAACGGTAGCGCGGGTTACGTTCGGTTGCGGGGCGTTTTGTGCCGGTGGGCCGGGCCGCCTAGCGTCGGAGGGTGACCACAGTGCCCTCGAACGAGACCATCGCGAATCTGTCGACCGAGAGCAGGCGGTACCCGGCGCCCGCGGCGTTCGCGGCACAAGCGAACGTCGACGGCAGCCTCTGGGCGGATGCTGCTGCCGACCCGGTTAC
>BADC01000729.1 GCA_000333435.1 Corynebacterium-like bacterium B27
CGACGTCACGCGGTGCGCGACGGCTCTCGATCGTGGAAACTGCAGTCGCCATCACTCATAAACCCCCGGTTACACGGGAACTTTGTGCAAGTGCGGCATGAACGATGTCTCAAGCGACACCGTTAAGACGCATTTACCGACGATGGTATGAGACGGGCCGAGCCTTGGGGGCAGGGCGCTCAACGCGTCAGGATGCCGTGCCGCTTCTTGCCGAGGCTGATCTTCACCGGCACATCCTCCAGCACGATCTCGAAGCTGGGATCGGTGATCGCGAGGTCGTTGAGGCGGACCGCGCCCTCACCGATCTTGCGCCGCGCCTCGCCGTTGGAGGCGGCGAAGCCCAGCACGGTGAGCGCCTGCACGATCGGGATCGATCCGCCGTCGATGCGCAGCTACAAGATCTCGCCGTTCGAGGTCGAGAGCGCGTTGCTGCGGCATCCGGCCGTGGCGGAGTCGGCCGTGGTGCCGGCACCCGACGCCACCCGGCACGCGGTGGTGAAGGCCTACGTGGCGCTCGCCGCCGGCTGGGCGGCCGATGCCGAGACGGCGCGCGCCCTCTTCGAGCACGCGCGCGCCGAGCTCTCGGCCTGGGATCGGGTGCGCCGGATCGAGTTCTTCGAGCTGCCCAAGACCATCTCCGGGAAGATCCGCCGGGTCGAGCTGCGCGACCGGGAACAAGCCGCCTTCGACAGCGGCACCGAGCTCCCCGACGAGTACCGCAGCGACCGGACTACCGGGTAGCGCGCTCGCGCAGCACGAAGGAGAGCGCGAAGCCCACGGCCACCAGCGCCGCGAGCAGGGTGAACACGGTGCGGATGCTCGTGGCGTCGGCGAGCTCGCCGAGGAGCGGGTTGAGGAACCCGCCGAGCGAGAGTGTCAGTCCCAGGGTGAGTCCGCTCGCGGTGCCGACACGGTTGGGCAGGTAGGAGTGGGAGAGCGTGATCTGCGGGGCGAACGGCAGGAAGATCGTGAACCCCACGACCGCGGTGGCGACCACGACCACCGCGGTGTTCGGCGCGAGCACGATGGCGGCCAGACCCAGCGCGCCGAGCAAGTAGCCGGAGCGGATCGTGCGCAAGCGCCCGAAGCGGTCGGCCAGGAAGCCACCCGCCAGCGTGCCGGCGGCGCCCGCTGCGGGCAGCACGGTCAGGGCGATGGATGCGGTGCCCTCGTCGACCCCGAAGCGCTGGATCGAGTACAGCGACACGAACGACGACGTGCCGACGTAGGCCACCGACCAGAACGCGAGCACCAGCGTGAGCCACGCGAACGCGCGCCAGTCGTCGCGGGGGAGGGACGGCGCTGCGGCGGGCGTCGTGGCGAGCGGATACGCGGGGCCGACGTCGTCGAGCTCCTCCAGCGCGATTTCCACGGCCGGTTCGACCACGCCGTCGGTCCGGGCGGCGCCGCCGCGGTCGAGGTTCGCCGATGCACCACGGTCGCCGGCAACGGCACCGGGTGCGGCTGGTGCCGCGGACGCTGACGCTGACGCAGCCGTCGCCGTCGCCGTCTCGGGCGACCGGCGGGCGCGCATCCGGAGCACACGCATCCGGAGCAGGTAGATCACGGCCATGACGACGGCGGGGATGGCCAGGAGCGGGGTGGCACCGAGACCGAGCACGCCGACGGTGAGGAGCACGCCGGTGGGCGCCAGAGCAACGCCGACGGTGCCACCGACCGAGAAGACGCTCATCGAGCGGTCGACCCGTGCCGC
>BADC01000728.1 GCA_000333435.1 Corynebacterium-like bacterium B27
GACCCCACCACCCGGGTCGCGTCGCTCCGTGCCGGCGAGACCGACGCCATTTACGACGTGCCGGCCATCGAGTGGTCGAACCTCGACGGCCAGGGTTACCAGCTGGAGAAGTACGTGACCCACGGGCGCCCGCAACAGCTGACCTTCAACACCGCCGAGGGCCCGTTCACCGACGAGAACGTGCGGAAGGCCTTCGCCTACAGCCTCGACCGCGAGCCGTTGGTGGAGACCATCGGGCGCGGCGTCATCCCCTACGAGGGCAACGGCGGCGTGAGCCAGACGACGCCCGGCTGGAGCGAGGAGGCGGCCGACACCTACTCTTTCGACGCCGACAAGGCGAACGAGCTGCTCGACGCGGCCGGGTGGACCGGGCGCGACTCCGACGGCTACCGCACGAAAGACGGCGCGACCCTCGAGGTGGTGCTGCCCTACGGCGCCGGCTCCATCATCAACGCCGACGGCGCCTCCATCCTGCAGGGTGTGCAGGAGCAGGCCAAGGCCACCGGGTTCAAGGTGAAGCTGGTGCCGGTGCCGCAGAGCGAGTTCTTCGCCGGCGCCTACTCCAAGCCCTCGGAGAAGGACATCTCGGCGGGTTACTGGACGAGCGTGGGTTCGGGCATCCTGCTCATCAACTGGGCGCAGAGCACGCCCGACGCCCCCAACTACAACAACGCCGCCTTCCTCAACAGCCCCGAGCTCGAGGACTACATCCTGCAGGCCAATTCGACGGCCGACCCGGATGCCCGGAACGCGCTCTACGCGAAGGCGCAGCAGTACATCGCCGATCACGCCCTGGCCATCGGCCTCTACGACCGGCTGAGCACCCTCGCGGTCTCGCCGTACCTCAAGGACGTCTGGCAGGAGAACGCACAGGGAGGACCGATCTTCTATGACGCGTACTTCGTCGAGCAGTAGCGTCGAGGCGCGCGTCGGCGATCCGGCCGGCGCGCGCGCCCCCCGGCGCTTCCCGTGGCGGCTCGTCGCCGGCAAGCTCGGCGGTGCGGTCGTCGTGCTCTGGGGCGCGGCCACCGCCGCGTTCCTCGCCCAGACCGCGCTGCCGGGCGACCGGGCCACGATCATCCTCAACATCCGCGCCGGTCAGGCCATCGAGCGCACGCCGGAGGAGCTCGCCGCGATCAACCAGGAGTACGGACTGCAGAACCCACTGCTGGTGCAGTATCTCGAGTACCTCCGGGGCATCGTCACCGGCGACCTCGGCACCTCCTACCAGCAGCACCGCGCGGTCGCCGCGATCATCGGCGAGCAGATGTGGCCCACCATCGTGCTGACGCTGTCGGCGATCGCGCTGGCGTGGCTGATCATGGTGGTCTGGGTGACCCTCACGGCGGGGCGGGGGCGAAAGCTCAGCGCGGTCGGCGCGGTGGTCGACACGGCGGTCGCGGGGCTCCCGCACTACTGGCTCGGCATCATCCTGCTGCTCGTGTTCGCCCTCACCCTCGGCTGGTTCCCGGTGATCAGCGGCACGAGCGCCGACGGCCTGTTTCTGCCGGCGCTGACGCTGGCCATCCCGCTCGCCGGGTTCATGGGTCAGGCCACCCGCGCCGAGTTCGAACGATCGCTCGACCAGCCGTTCGTCATCACGGCCCGGATGCGCGGCATGAGCGACTGGGGCGTGCGCCTCAAGCACGTGCTGCGGCACTCGGTGCTGCCGGCCGTGACGCTCTCCGGCTGGGCGCTCGGCGCCACCATCTCGGGCGCCGTGATCGTGGAGTCGATCTTCACCCGCTCCGGGATCGGC
>BADC01000727.1 GCA_000333435.1 Corynebacterium-like bacterium B27
ATGGCGCCCGAACAGCTTCCTCGCGCGCAGCGACCCGGCCGATGTGGCCCGCGTCGAAGACCGCACCTTCATCTGCTCCGAGCGCGAGGCCGACGCCGGCCCCACGAACAACTGGCGCAACCCCTTCGCGATGCGCGAGGAACTGACCACGCTCTTTTGATGGCCACGCCGAAGCCGGAGCCGCTGAGGCCGCCCCCGGTGTACGGCGATCCGTCGGTGAACTGACCGGTGGGG
>BADC01000726.1 GCA_000333435.1 Corynebacterium-like bacterium B27
GATGACCATGTTGAACCCGACCACGCCCCAGACGGCGATGTTGGCCACCGAGAAGAACACCTCTCGACTCCCGAAGTAGTCGATGACGGCGCCCCCGATGG
>BADC01000725.1 GCA_000333435.1 Corynebacterium-like bacterium B27
GCTCCTGATCCCGATGATGGCGGCCGACAACCCGCTCAGCCCGTCGACGTCGGGCCGGCCGAGACTCGGCATGAACGACTGCACGAAGGCGGTGTAGGTCTCGTTGATGAGCCGCTGCGACTCGGCCGCGATGGCGCCGAACACGAGCGAGCTCTTGCCCGACCCGGAGACCCCGGTGAACACGGTGAGGCGCCGCTTCGGCAGGTCGACCGAGACGTTCTTCAGGTTGTTCTCGCGCGCTCCGCGCACCGAGATGAGGTCGTGGGAGTCGGCGGGGTGGCTCATGCACCCGATGGTAGCGACCCCGTCCGACACCGGCGGGAACGCTTCCCGGCGCGAGCGGCTCTGGTAGTCTCGTCGCATGCTCGAGGTCGACAGACTCTAGCCACCGAGCCGTCGGTGGCGCCCACGGAACGAGGCGGATGCCCGCCGTCCGTCAGCGCGCCCCGCTCTCTGTGCCGCTCCGCATCCGCGCCGTCGTCAGCGGCGCCCTCCTGGATGCCCGCCCGGCGCCGGCTCGCACGCTTGTCCCCGGTCAGCAGTCACGCGGTCAGCCGCAGAATCGTCGAGCAGTCATGCCATCTTCCACCTCGTCCGCCATCACCCTCACCGACCTTTCCCTCCGGTGGCCCGACGGCACCGTCGCCCTGCAGAGCCTCAGCGGCACCTTCGGCACCGGCCGCACCGGTCTCGTCGGCGCCAACGGCGCCGGCAAGTCGACCCTCCTGCGCCTGATCGCGGGGCTCCTCCCGCCCACCTCGGGCACCATCACGCTCGCGGGCGACGTCGGCTACCTCCCGCAATCGCTCACCCTCGACGTCGACGCCACCGTCGCCGACCTGCTCGGCATCGGACCGACCCTCGGGGCGCTCCGGGCCATCGAGAACGGTGACGCCAGCGTGGCGAACTTCGATGCCGTCGGCGACGACTGGGACATCGAGGCCCGAGCCGACGAAGCCCTCCGCGCGGTGGGATTCGGTGCGGGCGACCTCGACCGCGCGGTGGCCACCGTCTCCGGCGGCGAGGCGATGCTCGTCGCGATCACCGGGTTGCGCATCCGTCGCACCGCGATCACGCTGCTCGACGAGCCCACCAACAACCTCGACCGCGACGCCCGCGCGCGGCTCACCGCCCTGGTCGACGACTGGCCGGGCACCCTCGTGGTCGTGAGCCACGACTTGGCGCTGCTCGAGCACATGGACGACACCGCGGAGCTGCACACCGGCCGGCTCACCGTGTTCGGCGGACCGTACAGCGCCTGGCGCGCGCAGCTCGACGGGCAGCAGGCCGCGGCGGTGCAGGCCGCGCGCTCGGCTGAGCAGGCAGTGAAGACCGAGAAGCGGCAGCGCATCGAGGCCGAGACGAAGCTCGCGCGCCGCGCCCGTGGCGCGCAGAAGAGCTACGACAACCGGGCGGGCGACAAGATCGTGATGAACCAGCGGCGGTCGGATGCCCAGGTCTCCGCGGGCAAGCTCCGCGCGGGGCTCGCCGACGACGTGCGCTCGGCCCAGGCGGCGCTCGACGCCGCCGAGGCGCGGGTGCGCGACGAGGAGCACATCCACCTCGTGCTGCCCGACCCGGACGTGTCTCGGTCGCGGCGCATCGCCGAGCTCCGGGGCGGCGACCGCGAGTTCGTGCTGCAGG
>BADC01000724.1 GCA_000333435.1 Corynebacterium-like bacterium B27
GAGCGCTTGGCGGCCGAGTGGATGTTGCCGCTGCCGTAGTCGAGCACCACGACTTTCGTCACAGCGCGCCCTTCGTAGAGGGCACGCCGACACCCAGCGGGTCGAGCGCCTGGGCTGACGGAACGCGCGGGCGAACGCCTTGAACTCCGCCTCCGCGATGTGGTGCGCGTCGCGGCCCCCGAGCACGGTGACGTGCACCGTCAGCCCGGCGTTGAACGCGATGGCCTCGAAGACGTGCCGCACCATCGAGCCCGTGAAGTGGCCGCCGATCAGGTGGAACTCGAAACCGGCGGGCTCGCCGGTGTGAACGAGGAACGGCCGGCCGGAGATGTCGACGACAGCCTGGACGAGCGCCTCGTCGAGCGGCACGAGCGCGTCGCCGAAGCGCGAGATGCCCGACTTGTCGCCGAGCGCCTGGCGGATGGCCTGACCGAGCACGATCCCGGTGTCTTCGACGGTGTGGTGCACGTCGATGTGGGTGTCGCCCGTGGCCCGTACGGTGAGGTCGGTGAGCGAGTGCTTCGCGAACGCCGTGAGCAGGTGATCGAAGAACGGCACCGAGGTCTGGATGTCGGCCACGCCGGTTCCGTCGAGGTCGAGGGTGAGATCGATCGACGACTCGCTCGTCTCCCGCTGGAGGTGGGCGGTGCGGGGTTCTGTCATGGTCTCGATCCTACCGAGCAGCCGGTTGCGCCGACTCGCGGGCAGCGGCACCGGCGGTCAGCTCGCGCATGGCCTCGAGGAAGGCGGTGGTCTCGGCCGCGGTTCCCGCGCTCACCCGCAGGTGGTTCGGGATGCTGAGGTTGCGGATGATGATGCCGCGCTCGATGAGCCGGTCGAAGACCCACTCGGGGTCGTCGACCCCGCCGAAGAGCACGAAGTTCGAGGCGCTCGGCCACGGCTGGTAGCCGAGCTCGGTGAGGCCGGCGACGATGCGATCGCGTTGCCGCTTGATGTCGTCGACCATCGCGAGCATCTCGTCCGCGTGCGCCAGCGCCGCGACGGCGGCTGCCTGGGTGAGAGCCGACAGGTGGTAGGGCAGACGGACGAGGCGCAGCGCATCCGTCACCGCCGGGTCGGCGGCCAGGTAGCCCAGGCGCG
>BADC01000723.1 GCA_000333435.1 Corynebacterium-like bacterium B27
ATCGACCCGGTACCTAGTGAAGCGGTATGCGCGGGTGGGAGATTCTCCACTTTCGTGCTGAGACCGTCAGGTCCCAGAGCCTCAGAGAGTCTAGCAGACACTCGCCGATACAGTAAGGATGTCTCGCCATGAGCGATTTCGACCAGAGCGAGGCCGTGCGGGACATCGCCGAGGTGCCGGCCATCGAGGTCATCACCACGACCGCTGTGCACCTGATGAGCGCGGCCGCGGTGAAGTGCGGCCTCTCCGACGACCCCGATGTCGAGACCGACCTCGATGAGGCGCGCAAGCTCATCACCGCCCTGGCCGGGCTGGTCACCGCATCCGCCCCCTTCCTCGGCGACCAGCACGCCCGCAGCCTCCGCGACGGGCTGCGTTCGTTGCAGCTGGCGTTCCGGGAGGCGTCGCCCATTCAGGACCCGATCGGCGAGGGGCCGGGCGAGAAGTACACCGGGCCGGTCAGCTGACCGCGGTCAGCTTCAGACCCACCGAGTCGACGCGCTCGGCGATCGTGCTGTCCTGAGCCCACGCCTCCTGCAGCCGTGCGACCAGGGCGGCGAGCCGTGCCTGATCGAGACCCGGGACGAGGGCGAGGACGACGACGACGTCGCGACCGGTGAGCCGGGCATCCGGATCGCCGGGAATCAGGCGGACGCCGGCGACGGCCGGTTCGCTCACCACGGATCGCTCGAACGCGGCGGCGACCTCGTGGTCGTCGGTCGCGGGCTGCCACGGCAGGTCTTGGGCGATCGCCCACACGGCGGGGCGGCGCAGCGCGAACTCGGTCGGTGAGCCGGGGTCGAGCACGATCAGCTCGGTGTCCTCCGCTGCCGCGGCGAGCGCTGCCCGCCGGGCGGCCACCGGGATGGGGCGGGCCTTCGGGTTCCACGCGGCCAGCGCAGCCACCGAGGTGAAGGCGGGCAGCACCCGCCGCCCGTCGGGCCCGGCGACCGTCACCAGGGAGAGTTCCTGGGTCTTGTCGACCCGTAGGCCCGCATCCGTCACCCCCTCCTCGCCCGCATGGGCGACCAGGGGCACGAGCAGCCGCACGCCGCGGACGGCGTCGACCACCCCGGCCGCACCGAGTTCACCCGCTCGGAAACGGGTGATCGCCGTGATCAGCTCCTCGGGTGCGCTCCCGTCGTCGTTCTCCGACCCGTGCGACTCGAAGTGACGCCCGCGCCAGGGCTGACCGGCCGAGTCGGCGAGGCCACCCGGCCCCGCGGCGTGGTCGTGCTCAGTCAGACGCCACATCCAGGGCTTCGGCCAGGGTGAATGCGCCCGCGTAGAGCGCGCGGCCCACGATGGCGCCTTCGAGGCCGAGGGGAACCAGGGCGCGGAGCTCGGCGATGTCGTCGAGGCTCGAGATGCCGCCCGAGGCGATGACGGGCCGCGAGGTGCGCTCCATCACCTGGCGCAGCAGGTCGACGTTCGGACCCTTCAGCGTGCCGTCCTTCGTGACGTCGGTCACGACGTAGCGGGCGCAACCGGCCTCCTCGAGGCGGTCCATGACCTGCCAGAGGTCTCCGCCGTCCTGCGTCCAGCCGCGGGCGGCCAGAGTGGTGCCCCGCACGTCGAGACCCACTGCGATGGCGTCGCCGTACTGCGCGATGACGTGGGCCGCCCACTCGGGGTTCTCGAGCGCGGCAGTGCCCAGGTTGATGCGCTTCGCGCCCGACTCGAGGGCCGTCTCGAGGCTGGCGTCGTCGCGGATGCCGCCCGACACCTCCACGTTCACACCGCGCGCCTGGCGGATGACCTTCTTGATCACGCCGAGGTTGCTGCCACGGCCGAAGGCGGCGTCGAGGTCGACGAGGTGGATCCACTCGGCGCCCTGCGCGATCCAGTCCGCCGCGGCGTCGACCGGGTCGCCGTGGTTGGTCTCGGTGCCGGCCTTGCCCTGCGTGAGCCGCACGGCCTTGCCGTCGGCGACGTCGACGGCCGGCAGCAGCACGAGACCGGGCGCTTTGTTGAACTCGCTCATCATTCCTCGATCGGTGGGGAAGCGGGCCGAAAGGCCCCCAGAAAACCTACCGCAGCGTGCCGATCCAGTTCGCCATCAGCCGGATGCCGGCGTCGCCGGACTTCTCCGGGTGGAACTGGGTGGCCGACAGCGGCCCGTTCTCGACCGCGGCGACGAACCGCGAACCGTGCTCGGCCCAGGTCACGAGCGGCGGACGGTGCGTCTTGTCGGGGGTGAGCTCCCACTCCTGCGCGGCGTAGGAGTGCACGAAGTAGAAGCGCTCGTCGCGGATGCCCGCGAACAGCACCGAGTCGGCCGGCGCATCCACCGTGTTCCAGCCCATGTGCGGCACCACCTCGGCGTCGAGCCGTTCCA
>BADC01000722.1 GCA_000333435.1 Corynebacterium-like bacterium B27
CGGCGCCACCATCCGCACCGGGGACACCAGCACGGGCGTGGTGCTCGACGGCATCGACGGCCGCTACCTCAGCCACTACTGGGACGTCACGCAGGGCGCCACCGACTGCGGCGCGAACGTCACCCGCGGCGTCACCACGAGCGGCATCATCATCAAGGGCACGGGCAACACCGTGAAGAACAGCCACCTGCAGTACAGCGCGGGCAACGGCATCTCCCTCGGCGGGTACGGCAACACGGCGATCGACAACGTCATCACCGACGTGGACTACGCCGGCACCTATGCCGCGGCGGTCGCCGTGCAGGGCCACAGCCAGACCGTGACCCACAACACGATGGCCCGGTCGGGCCGCAGCGGCATCAACCTGCAGTGGAACGGGGTGGCGGGAACGACCGCGGGGCCGGACCGGATCGCCTACAACGACATCTCCGGGCACGCCACCTTGAGCGTCGACACCGCCGCGATCTACACCTGCTGCTCGGCCTACATGGAGGGGACGCGCATCGACCACAACGTGCTGCACGACCCGACTCCGCGGGCCGGCGGCGTGTACCCGTTCGGCATCTCGGGGATCTACGCGGACAACGGGATGAGTGACATCCAGATCGACAACAACGTCGGCTGGGGGAACCACGAGGGCACGGTCGAGCTCAACGGCCTCGGCACCGGGTCGCACGACAACCTGGTCTACAACAACACGGGCGGCATGACCCTGTTCTACGTGAAGGAGGCCGGCCAGTCGACGGGCACGATCATCTCGAACAACATCGGCCCGATCACCGGTCTCGCCGGGGCGACCGACGGCGGGCTCGTGTTGTCGAACAACCTCATCACCGAAGATCCGCTGTTCGTGGATGCGGCGGCGCACGACTATCGGTTGCAGGCGGGATCTCCCGCTCGCAACGCGGCGGTGCCGTTGCCCGGGGTGAACGACGGATCGACCGATCCGACGCCGAGTCTCGGCGCATTCCAGTACGGCGCGCCGGCGTGGACGGCGGGTGCGCGGCCCTGACGCGCCTGAAGCGGGGCAGGGATCGCGCAGCGTCGCGGTTCCCGCCCCGCTTGCGTCCCCGATCCAGCGATTATCGATTATGCTGGGCGAATCGCATCCGGTCGATCGAAGGGCAATCATGAGCGACCCGTTCACCTCGCTCGCCGGGCTGAAGCGCGGACTGCTGTCCGATCAGAT
>BADC01000721.1 GCA_000333435.1 Corynebacterium-like bacterium B27
TCAATCACGGCACCGACCACGGGGACGCCGGGGTGTTCACCAGCGACGCCCCGCTGTACGCCCGCCTGGGCTACTCCACCGCGACCATTCCGCCCCTCATCGGTGGCACCCTGGACTCTCCCGTCGACAACTCGGTCGGAGCGCTCGACGCGGCCGGCCGCTCGACGAGTCGTTCGGGTTCCGAGTACGAGTTCGTGCGCGACGACGGGATCGCGGCGGTCGCGGCCTCCACGAGCCGCACCCACTGGGTGCGTGCGGACGCCGACGCGCCCGATCTCGGCGCCGGCCGGGCCGGGTCGGTCACGGCCGGCCCGGTGCTGCGCACGACCTCCGTCGTGCGCGGGCCGTGGGAGGTGCGTGTGGTGCGGCGGGTGCCGGGCGGCGGGCCCGAGGACTCGCATCCGGTGCGGCTGCGACTGAGCGGATGGCCGGTCGCCGGCGCCGCTCACGACGACACCGTGTCCGCCGCTCCCGGCGCCCGCTGCGTTGCCGAGCGCGGCGGCCGGGTCTCGGCGCTGATTCCGCTCTCGGGGGTGGCGGATCTGCGCCTGCACGAGGAGTCCGGCACCTCTCCCCTCGCCGAGACGACGGCCGTGCCCTGGGCCGAATTCGACGGTGTGGGTGTCGGCGATCAGGTCGCGGTGGCGGTGTTCCTCGGGGCAGCCGCTCCGCAGGACACCCCGGAGCTCGAGATCGAGAACGCGCCGGGCGAGAGCAGCTGCCGCATCGGCTGGCCTGACGGCACTCTGAGCACCACGCGCTGGTAGAGCCCGGCGCAGATCCGGCTCGGGCTCTTGACCGGCCACGTCAACACTCGTACATTATCGATTACTCACTATCGATTGGAGCAACGATGCTCGGGTACACGAGACGAAACCGCCTTCGCCATGGCCTGGCCGGGGCCGGGCTGGCCGGCGCCGCCGCCCTCCTCCTGGTCGGAACGGCGGCGTCACCCGCCCTGGCGACTCCGCCACCTGGCCACCATCCGACTGGTCCGGGCAAGACGTATTACGTTGATGCGAACGCGTCCGGGGTCGGCCAGGGCAGGTCTCCCCAGACGGCACTCACGAGCATCCAGGACTGCGCCGACCTGGCCCAGCCGGGCGACACCTGCGAGATCGCATCCGGAACCTATGAGGAGACGGTGACCCCGGCGAATTCGGGCACCAGCACGGCGCCCATCACCTTCACGGCCGCGCCGGGGGCCGACGTCGTGTTCAGCGGCACCGAGGAGCTCACCGGCTTCACACC
>BADC01000720.1 GCA_000333435.1 Corynebacterium-like bacterium B27
CACGGCTTCACCTCATCAAAGCTGGTTTACAGCTACTTCGCCGTTGCGCTGGCGCAGGCGGGTTTTCGCGTGATCATGCCCGACGCACCCGATCATGGCGCGCGCTTTAGCGGCAATGCTGAGCGCCGCTTGCGTCAGTTCTGGCAAATCCTGCAGGGCAACCTTGAAGAGTTTGCCGCGCTGCGCGATGCGTTGCACCAGCGCAACCTGATTGACGATAACCGGCTGGCGGTGGGCGGCGCATCCATGGGCGGCATGACGGCGCTGGGCATTATGACCCGTCACCCGGAGGTGCGCTGCGTCGCCAGCCTGATGGGATCGGGCTACTTCACCTCGCTTGCCCGCACGCTATTCCCGCCGCTAGAGGTCACTAACGCCGCGCAGCAGGAAACGTTCGACGCTATTCTCGCGCCGCTGGCGAAGTGGGAAGTGACGGACCAGCTGGAGCGTATTGCCGATCGCCCGCTATTGCTGTGGCATGGCGAAGCGGATGATGTCGTGCCCGCAGCTGACTCCTTCCGGTTACAGCAGGCGCTGGCCGACACGCAGCGTGACGCCAGGCTTACCACCCTGTGGGAAGCGGGGGTTGCTCATCGTATTACGCCGCAGGCGCTGGAGGCGACGGTCGGCTTCTTCAGCCGTCATCTTTAAGCGGCGGGGCGGCATCCGGACGCTGAACCAACA
>BADC01000719.1 GCA_000333435.1 Corynebacterium-like bacterium B27
ACCGCACACTGGCCGGCGGCCGCGAGGTCGGGCGTGCCCTGTTGGGCCGGCCCGCCGACATGCGGCCCGAGGCCGTGTTCGCGGTCAATGACCTGCTCGCGCTCGGCATCATGAACGAGCTGATCGCCGCGGGTCTGCGTGTGCCGGACGACGTCGCGGTGGTCGGCTACGACGACATCGAGTTCGCGGAGTCGTCGCTCATCCCGCTCACCACCGTGCAGGGTCGCCACGAGGGCTACGGAGTGGCGGTGGTCGACCTGCTCACGGAGGTGATGGCGGGCCGCCCCATCCCCGAGCCGCACCGCGTCTTCGCCCCGGAGCTCGTGGTGCGCGCGAGCACGGTCGGCCGCGCCTGAGCGCCGGCCGGCACGAATATGAGGATCGCTCGATAGTCGCTGAATTACGGCTACGGTGGGTCTGTGTCCGACCCGGTCCTGCGTGCCTTCCTCGATGAGTCATCTGCGCTGCGGGAGCTCGATCAGCAGGAGTACCTGGTGTGCGCCGCACTCGTGCCGGAGGACGACTGCGACAGGGTGCGCGAGCGACTCCGCGAGCTCCTCCTCCCCGGCCAGGTCAAGGTGCACTGGACGGATGAGAGCGAGCGCCGCCGCCGGGAGATCGTCGCCCGGATCGCTGAGCTCGGACCGATGAACATCGTGGTGTCACACCTGGACGCCCGCCGTCGCCGGGTCGAGCGGTACCGTCGAAAGTGCCTCGAGACGATCTATCACGATCTCCTGGAGCTGCAGGTGTTCGACCTCACCCTCGAGTGCCGCAGCGAATCCCAGGACGGCAACGATCGTGCCCACATCGTGGCGCTTCAGGGGCAGGGACTGGGTAGGAGCCTGCGCATCCGGCACCGCCGAGGTGGTGATGAGCCTCTCCTGTGGATCGCCGACACCGTCCTCGGCGCAGTCAATGCGGCGCACCTCGGAGTACCGCGTCACCTCGACGACCTGCGATCCACCCTGCTCATCCAGTCGCGCACCGCGGATTCCCGCACCGGGCAAAGCGAAAGGCCCTAGATCCAGTCGTCCGGCTGGGATTCCAAGGCCTTCTTCCCTGTCCGTCGTGACGGTGGGCAATCCTCATCATAGCGACGTTCCGCTTCGAGGGCAATCTGTGGTGCGCGGGGGTGCGCAGGCCGGCGAGCTGACCGTGCTCGATCAGCACGACCGTCTGCTGCGGATAGGCGAGCGTGACGGCGACGTGTCTTGGGCTCTCAGAGGTATCACCTCTGATTGGGGTGCCCGCCCGGCGCCGACCGCGGTCAGGCGCGGTCGTGCAGGGTGATGTGGTAGCCGTCGGGGTCGGCGAAGGTGAAGGTGCGGCCGAAGGGGCCGTCGATCGGTGCCGCGACGATGGGGGTGCCCGCGGCGGCGAGGGCGTCGTGGATGGCCTGCACGTCGGTGGCGTGCAGCCAGATGGCGGCGCCGATGCCGGGGCGCTCGGCCGAGGCGAGGTCGTTGCCGGGCACGATGTCGCGCAGCGCGAACGCGATGGGGGTCGTGGTGAACACCACGGCGTGCGGCGGGCCGGCGGGTGAGCGCACGAGGCCGAGGTACTGCTCGTAGAACGCCTGCGAGGCGTCGAGGTCGCGAACCTGCAGGGAGATGAAATCGGGGCCGGTGACGGGCATGGGGGTCTCCTTCTCGTATGTCAGTTTTCTG
>BADC01000718.1 GCA_000333435.1 Corynebacterium-like bacterium B27
CGATCTCGACGTGCGGAGACCGCGCGATGGCGCTGGAAGTGGCGCGCCGATCGGTGGTGCTGCTGCGCAACGACGGCGTGCTGCCCTTGGCGGCGACGACCGCGCGGGTCGCCCTGATCGGGCCGAACGCCGACCGGTTCGGTGCCGTGTTCGGCTGCTACTCCTTCGTGAACCACGTGCTGCCGCGGCATCCGTCGGTCGAGCCCGGCATCGCAGCGCCTACCGTGGCAGCCTCGCTCGCCGAGCTGCTGCCTGACGCCGCCGTGACGGTGACCACCGGATGCGCGGTGACCGGCGACGACCGCACCGGCATCCCGGCGGCGGTGCAGGCCGCGAGCGAGGCCGAGGTCGCGGTCGTGGTGGTGGGCGACGCCTCGGGCATGTTCGGCCAGGGCACGTCAGGGGAGGGCTGCGACGTCACCGATCTGCGTCTCCCGGGGGTGCAGTCGGAGCTGGTCGCGGCGGTGCTGGCGTCGGGCACGCCGACGGTGCTGGTGCTGCTGAGCGGGCGGCCGTACGAGCTCGGTGCCTTCGCCGGGCGGTGTGCCGCGGTGGTGCAGGCGTTCTTGCCCGGGCAGGAGGGCGGCCGGGCGGTCGCCGAGGTGCTGACGGGGCGCGTGAACCCGTCGGGCCGGCTCCCGGTGGGGCTGCCGGGTGAGGCGTCGCCGCAACCCTCGGGGTACCTGGCGCCCCGGCTGGGGGCGCGCACGGCGATGTCGAGCGCCGACCCGACTCCGTCGCATCCGTTCGGCTTCGGCCTGTCGTACACGACGTTCGAGCGGACCGCCCTGCGCACGGTCACCCCGTCGGTGTCGCTCGCGGATGGTCAGGATGCCGGCGCCGTCGTCGTGCTCGAGACGTCGGTGCGCAACACGGGCGCGGTCGCCGGGGCCGACGTTCTGCAGGTCTACCTCCACGACCCGGTGGCGCAGGTCGCGGTGCCCGAGCGCCGGCTCGTGGCGTTCCTTCGGGTGCCGCTCGCGGCGGGTGAGGAACAGGGCTGGCGCGTGACGATCCCGGTGGGGGCGTTCGCGTTCGCCGGTCGTGACGGCACGCGCATCCTGGAGCCCGGCCGGGTCGAGCTGATTCTTGCGGCCGACGCCGCCGACGAGGGTTCGCGCGTGGCCGTCGAGCTCGTCGGAGCCGTGCGTGCGGTGCCGAGGCTGGCCGACCCTCCGGTCTGGACGCGATCCGGTACAGTCTCCACAAGCCCGACTCCGGGCGGTTAGGGGATGGTGATGGCGAGAGTGGGCATCCGCGATGTCGCGGCGCTCGCGGGCGTGGCCGTCGGCACGGTGTCGCACTACCTCAACCACCCCGACCGGGTCTCGGACGAGAAGGCCCGCCGCATCCGTTCGGCCATCGAGACGCTCGGCTTCGTGCCGTCGATCGCGGGCCGGCAGCTGCGGCTCGGAGTCAGCACCGTCGTCGGCTATCTGGCACCGGATGTGAGCAACCCGTACTTCGCGGAGATCGCCGAGAGCATCGAGCGGCGTGCCTCCGACCTCGGGGTGAGCGTGTTCCTGGCGAACTCGCACCGTGATCGGGAGCGCGAAGACCACTACCTGCAGATGTTCGAGGAGTACCGCGTGCGCGGGCTGATCGTGTCGTCGCACCAGGCGATCGAGGAGCGGCTCGCCGGTGTGCGCCAGCGCGGCACGCCCTCGGTGCTGGTGGGGCAGGCGGCGCGCTCGCCGGAGCAGGTCTCGGTGTCGCTCGACGACGTCGACGGCGGACGGCAGGCGGTGCAGCACCTCCTCTCGATCGGGCGCCGGCGGATCGCGTTCGTGGGTGGGCCGCTCGGCATCCCGCAGGTCG
>BADC01000717.1 GCA_000333435.1 Corynebacterium-like bacterium B27
CGCCAACTGGGCTACGACGCGACACTCGAGCTCCTCGACAGCGGCCGGCCGGATGCGATCTTCTGCTTCTCCGATCTGATCGCCATCGGCGCTCTGCGCGCACTCTCCAGCCGGGGCATCCGCGTTCCCGAGGACATCGCCGTCGTCGGGTGGGACGACATCCAGGAGGCATCGTTCTCGACCCCGCCGCTGTCCACTATCGCGCCGGACAAGAACCTGCTCGCCACCACCGCTCTGACGTACCTCATCGATCGCATCGCCGATCCGAGCATCCCGCCACGGGAGTTCGTCGTGCCGTACCGGCTCGAGGTGCGCGCAAGCTCCTGACGGAGCGGTACGGGAACGGGCGGCGGACTCGCCGCCGCCCGTCGGGCCGCCGGCGCTACGGTGTGGTGCGCTCGAACGCCGCGATCCGGCGCTGCACCGCGGCGATCCGCTCGATGTCGAACTTCGGCGTGCGGTCGGCGTTGTAGAGCCCGTTCTCCTCCTGGAAGGTGTCGGTCAACTGCGTGTAGCAATAGCCGAACATCCGCGGGTCGTCGAGGAGCACGTCGGTGAGCCCGGCGAATCGGGTGTGCCAGTCCTCGACGCTCGCAACGCGTTGTCCGTACCCCCACGAGCCGCGGCGCTCGGCGTCCTGGTTCGCTGCGCCGGCATCCTCGGCGATCGCCGGGTTCCACCAGATGCCGCCGTACTCGGAGACGAAATACGGCTGACCCGCATAGGCGACGGAGATCACCTCGTCATTGCGCAGGTTGACGAACGGCCGACCCGACGCCAATCCGGCGTGGTTGGCGGCGAACGCCTCAGGGTCCTGCTCGTAGTCGTGCCCGTCGTAGATGTCGGCTCCACGAACGCGGTGCGAGTAGCCGGAGGCGTCCACGACGGGCCGGGAGGGGTCGGCGAGCTTCGTGGCGAGGTACATGGCGTGGGTCACGTCGTCCAACGGCGTGATGCGGTCGTGCAGTGCCTGGTGGGTCTCGTTCAGAGGGCACCATCCGATGATCGACGGATGATTGTGGTCGCGTTCGAGCGCCTCCAGCCACTGCGTCACGAACGAGGCGGACGGCTGCTGATGGGTCGACGTGCTGGCGGAGCGTTCGAGCGCTCCCCAGTCACCGAACTCGCCCCAGACGAGATAGCCCAGGCGATCGGCGTGGTACAGATAGCGCTCCTCGAAGACTTTCTGATGGAGGCGGGCACCGTTGAACCCGGCCTCCATCCCGAGCCGAATGTCGGTGACGAGTGCCTCGTCCGACGGCGCTGTCATCAACGTGTCCGGCCACCAGCCCTGGTCGAGCACGAGGCGCTGGAACACGGGTTCACCGTTCAGCAGCACCCGCTGTCCGTCGATGGCCACCGAGCGGAGTCCCGCATAGGACTCGACCTGGTCGAGCACGGTGTCGTCATCGACCAGGCGGACGGTGAGGTCGTAGAGGTGCGGGTCACCGGGTCGCCAGACCCGCAGGCGGTCCCCCGGAATGACGAGGCCGAGCCGTGGGGCGAGATCGAGCCCGGCCGCGACCTCCGCTGCCACGACGACGCCGTCCCGGTCGCGCAGCTCGGCGTGCACGGTCAGTCCCGGGCGAGCGTTCACGAGCGGAACCACGACATCGAACGATGCGCTGGCCACTTGCGGGGTGACGCGCGGGCGCCCGATCCGGGTACGGGGTACGGCCTCGAGCCAGACGGTCTGCCAGATGCCCGTGGTTCGGGTGTAGTAGCACTCATGGTTCTCATACCGGCTGGACTGCTTGCCCCGCGCCTGCGGCTCGTCACGGGTGTCCCGCGCCCGCAGCACGATGGTGATCGTCTCGCCGGCCCGCGCGATGTCGCGCAGATCGGCGGTGAACCCGGTGAAGCCGCCGCGATGCCGAGCCACTTCCTGCCCGTTCACCCAGACCGTGGCATCGTGGTCCACCGCACCGAAGTGCAGGAGCACGTCGTCGCCCACCCACTCCGCAGGTATCGTGACCGTGCGGCGGTACCAGACGGCGAGCAAGAAGTCGGTGTCACCGATACCGCTGGCTTCGGATTCGGGCGCGAACGGCACGACGATCCGCCGCTCGAGTTCCCGCGTGAGCAGTCCCCGCTCGAGTCCCGAGTCGGCGGTGTCGATCTCGAACTCCCATTCGCCGTTCAGGGAGAGCCAGTCATCCCGGCGCAATTGGGGGCGTGGGTACTCCGGTCGCGGGAGGTCGATGGGTGAGGTCATTCCGTGTTCCTTCGTGGTGAGACGGGCATAGGTCGTGCGGAGCGGATGCCCGCGGTCAAGGCTGCAAGGGGTCCAGCTCCCAGGGGATCCGCACCCGGAAGTCATCGCTGACTGCGTCGTCCCGAACAGCCCAGATGACGGCATCCGTTCGGTCGAGGATGATCGCCGTTCGCTCGTAGACGTGGGCGTGGAGTACCCAGAGGTCGTCCCGCCCCTCGACGCGGTCGAGTCGCCGATCGGTCAGCGAACCGGATGCGACGTGCACGGTCGCGTAGACCTCGTCGGCGCCCTCGGCTCGCACGTGCAGGTCGAACTGCGACCGCGAGGGCACGGTGTCCGGCGTGATCCAGGCCTCGACGACGTGGGGTCCGTGCGCGCCGGCGCGCCGAAAGGGCGGCACCACGTGAAGCGGCTCGCCCGCGTACGTTGCGGCGGGCGCCGCGGTCAGAGGGGCGAGCCGGCCGGCGACATCGCCCGGCACCTGGGAGTACGGCCCG
>BADC01000716.1 GCA_000333435.1 Corynebacterium-like bacterium B27
CGCCGTGCACCGGCCCGATGGCCTGGGCGATCGGGCGGACGTGCAGCAGCGCGAGATTCACGAGCAGCAGGCCGAGCGTCGCGATCTCGGCGACCGAGAGCACGAGCAGCACCACGAACAGCGCGCGGCCTGCCGGCGGTGCGGGTGACGAGACCCCGGCCGGCGCGTCAGGCCCCGGTTCGTCGTGGCTGCGCGCGGTCATGGGGTGTACGCCGATCCCGGTCGCACGATCATGAGCACCACCACCACGACCCACAGCAGGTTGAACACTCCGGCCAGCATGGCGAGACCCGCCAGCCGCCGCCGGGCGGGCGGATGCGCGATCGCCGCCGCCTGCGCGGGCACGATCCGGAAGGCCAGCAGCGCCCCCGCGACCGCCGTCAGCACCATGG
>BADC01000715.1 GCA_000333435.1 Corynebacterium-like bacterium B27
GCTGATGAACACGTACTGCCCCGTGCGCCCCTCGAAGCGGTCGAGGTCGCGCTGCACCTGATCCGGGGTGAACGCGATCATGTCGACGACCACGTCGAACTCGCGTGCGCCGAGGGCGGCGTCGACGGCCGCGGCATCCTCGATGTCGGCGGTCAGCACCTCCGCGCCCTCGGGTTGCGGGCGGCGCGACGCGCCACGGTTGAGCAGGGTCACCGCCATCCCGCGCGAGACCGCGAGCGCGCTCGCCGCGGAGGAGATGATCCCTGTGCCACCGATGAACAACACCTTTGCTGAAGACATATCGAGCACCCTAGTCCCTCCCCAAATCTTTCCGCTTGCACGACGGGGGAATCAGAGTTATCGTAATGAAACGTTTTACCTAGAACGTTTTAGATTCGTTCCGACAACGAGGTTGATCCGATGCCCGACACCGCACCCGCCACGCCCGAGATCGCGCTGAGCGCTCGCAACATCACCCGCCGGTACGGTGCGGTCGTCGCACTCGCCGACGCGTCGATGACGCTGCGCAAGAGCGAAGTGATGGGCCTGGTCGGCGACAACGGCGCCGGCAAGTCCACCTTCCTCAAGGTGCTCTCGGGCGCGGTCGTGCCCGACTCGGGCGACATCCGCGTGGCGGGCGAGCCGGTCAGCTTCCGCCGCCCGTCGGATGCGCTGGAGGCCGGAATTGAAACGGTCTACCAGGATCTCGCCCTGGTCGACACGATGTCGGCCGTGCAGAACGTCTACCTCGGCCGCGAGGAGCTGTCGAAGAACCCGTTCCTGCGACTGCTCAACGTCGTGAACGACGGCGGCATGCGCAAGCGCTCGCGTGAGGTGCTCGCCGAGCTGGGCGTCGGCATCCAGTCGGTGAACGTCTCGGTGAAGGGCATGTCGGGCGGCCAGCGGCAGTGCCTCGCCATCGCCCGAGCCCTGCTCTGGGGCCGCCAGATCGTCATCCTCGACGAGCCGACCGCTGCGCTCGGCGTGCGGGAGTCGGCCCAGGTGCTCGAGCTCATCGGCCGGCTCCGCGACCACGGCGTGAGCGTCATCCTGGTCAGCCACAACATGCAGCAGCTCGTGACCGTCGCCGACCGGGTGACCGTGATGCGGCTCGGCCGCTCCATCGCCACCCGTGACGTGAAAGACGTCACCCCCGAAGCCATCGTCGGTCTCATCACCGGCGCCATTCCTGCGGACGTCGAGACGCCCGAGGACACCGCGGCCGTCGTCCACTGACGGCGCGGCACCACCACCCACCACCACCCCCTCACAGTTCCACCCCCTTCCCTAACCTGAGGAGAACACTGCAATGACGCAACTCACCATGCGCGGGCGCCTCGCCCGCCTGGGCTTGGTCGGCATCGCCGCCGCCAGCCTGATGCTCGCCGGATGTAGCACGGTCGGCTCGTCGACCGGCGGCGGCGACAGCACCGACGCCGCGGGTGACGGCACCTTCACCCTCGGCTTCGCCGTGGGCGGGCAGCCCGACGCCGACTGGCAGGACCTGCAGGGCGATGTGGCCAAGGGCCTCGCCGAGCAGCGCGGCTGGGACTTCGTCGAGCTCTCGAACGACAACAGCGAGGCCACCGCCACGAAGAACGCCGACATCTTCATTCAGAAGGGTGTCGACATGGTCATGATGTTCAACGGCCAGCCCTCGGCGAACCCGGTGATCGCGAAGAAGTACGCCGACGCCGGCATCCCGGTCGTGACCTTCGACATCGCCCAGCCCGGCTGGTACTTCGTGGGCGTCGACAACGCCGCCGCTGGCACCGACGGCGGCACCGCCCTCGGCAACATGGCCAAGGAGAAGTGGGACTGCAAGGTCGACCTGGTGATCGAGGCCGAGGGCACCGCCGCCGGCCAGATCAACACCTGGCGCACCGGCAACGCCGCTGACGCCATCGGCAAGGTCTGCCCCGACATCCCGGCCGAGAACTACGTGAAGTACGAAGCCGACGGCAACCTCACCACCTCGCTCGCGAACGCGCCCGGCGTGTTCGCAGCCCACCCGGATGCGAAGAACATCCTGGTGGTCGGCCTCAACGACCAGGCCGTGGTCGGCGCCCTGCAGGCCGCCACGCAGCTCGGCCGCGACGGCTCGATCATGGGCTGGGGCCAGGACGGCGGCCTGATCACGGGCCCGAACGTCGACCCGAACCTCGTCGGCAGCGTCATGTACTTCCTCGAGGGCTACCCGTCGTTCGCGTTCGAGATCGCCGACCAGATCGCCGCGGGCAACCCGCCGGCGGTGAAGGACACCGGTGACGACGCCGCGGTCAGCGTGAAGCCGTGCCCGGTCACCGCCGAGCAGGCAGCCGCCATCCCGAACATCGAGGAGCGCGTCAAGGAGCTGGCCTCGGCTCCCGAGGGCACCACCGCCTACGACCTGTTCTGCAAGTCCTGATCACCCGTTGAATCCCGCATCCGGATCAGCCCGACACGGTAGTAGGCAATGACAACCACACTTATCACCCCGGCCGATCCGGCCGCGCCCCAGCGTCCGGGCGGCAAGCAACGCCGCCCGGACGCCCGGAGCACCACCGGCCTCCGCGATGCACTGAGCATCGCGGGGGTCTGGGCCCTGCTCATCATCGCGACCACCATCGTGCGGCCCGACTTCCTCTCAACCAGACGCTGCTCGCCGT
>BADC01000714.1 GCA_000333435.1 Corynebacterium-like bacterium B27
CTGCGGTCGGGGCGCCGATCATGCTGTCGATGAGCAGGGCCCGACTTCGGGGGGAAACGTCGCCTGCCCCGGGCGACGGAGCGGATGCGGTGGCGACCTCCGTACGACCGGCGTCTTTTGTGAGGTAGCCGCGGGCGCCGGCGCGCAGGGCGCCGACGATGGAGTCGTCGTCGGCATAGGTGGTGAGCACGAGCACGGCGGTGGCCGGGTGGGCGGCGACGATGGCGGCGGTTGCGGCGGTGCCGTCGAGCACGGGCATCCGCAAGTCCATGAGCACGACGTCGGGGTGCGCTTCGGCGGCGAGTCGCACGGCTTCGGCGCCGTCGGCGGCCTGGCCCACCACCGTCACGTCGTCGAGCAGGGAGAGCACGGTGACGAGTCCGTCGCGCACGATCGCCTGGTCGTCGCACACCAGCACGCGGATGCGCGAGGCCGCCGCGCCATCGCCCGGCACGGGCGGGTTCGCCGGCTCCGCCACGGAGCGGTCGCCTGCCTCGGTGTGGTCGTGCGGCTCGGTGTCAGGCGTCATCGTGCCGCTCCCTGCTCGGCGCCGGGTGCCGGAGCGCCCGCGGTGTCGTCGGCCGCGGGCTCGAGCGGGAGGTGGACGCTCACGACGAACTTCCCGTCACGCTCCTGGGCGTCGATGGTCGCCTGTGGGAAGACGGCGAGGCGTTCGCGCATCCCTTCGAGTCCGTGCCCGCCGCCCGGCACCGGGTCCTGCCGGTCGGATGACGCCATGCCCGGGCCTGCCACCGGATTCTCCACTCGCAGCTCGACAGCACCGGCCGAGCTCCACCGCAGTGCCGCTCGCACCGGCTGGCCGGGCGCGTGCTTGCGAGCGTTGGTGAGCGACTCCTGGACGGCGCGCCGGAGGGCCTCGCCGGCGGTCGCCGGAAGGGCATCCGGTGCTCGGCCGTCCACCGCGAACTCGATGGTGCCGTCGAGTGTCCGATGCGCCTGCGCCAGTGCCGCCACCTCCGCTTCGAGCTCGCGACCCGCGACAGTCGGGGCCGCGCCCGTGGAGGCGGACGCGGGCGGGGCTGTGGGGCCCGAGGCGACGGTGGTCCCCTCTGTCGTGGCTGCGCCCGCGGTGGCGGACGCGGGCGGGGCCGGGACGTCGCGGAGGGCGTCGACGGCGCGGCGCGCCTCGGCGAGGCCCGAGACCGCGAGGGCGCGGGCGTCGTGCACGCGCGTCGCCGCATCCGTCGTGCGGCCCGCCTCGAGCAGGGCCTCGACCGCGTCGAGCTGGATGACGAGCCCGCCCAGGCTGTGTGCGAGCACGTCGTGGATGTCGCGTGCCACCTGCTGCCGCGAGGCCAGCACAGTCGCGCGGGCGAGTTCCTCGCGCGCCGCCACCCGCTCCTCCAGCAGCAGCCGCGACTGCCGCTCGGCAGTCCGGAACTGCCGCCGGCTGAGGCCGGCGAGCACGGCCACGACGATCCCGGCCCCGATCGACACCAGGCCGAGCAGTGGCACCGAGGTCGCCAGCGCCGACACCGGAACGATCGCGCCCGCGACCACGGCGAGCGCGAGCCCCAGCCAGATCGGCCGTGCCAGGTCGCCCACCGTCTGCGCCACCCCGATGGCCACCACGACCACCAGCACGCCGTTGCTCGGCAGCATCACCGGCGCCCCCGCCAGCACCATCACGGCCTGCAGAACGCCGATCACTCGAGCATCGCGCCGCGGCACCAGCGCGGTGGCCGCCCAGCAGGCCAGCGCGAGCCAGAGCAGCACGATCTGCCACCACACCAGCTCCGGCATGCCGTCCCGCGTCGCGAAGAACGCCACGACCGCCACGGCCAGCAGGTTGAGGGCGCGACTCAGCCAGGAGCGGCGCGGGTCGGGCGGCGGGATCACGTCTCCATCATCGCGCTCGCCGCGCGTCGGGCGCACGCGCCGGGCGAGCCGGGGCGCGCCCGAGGCGGCCGGTGTCACGCGACGGCCGTGCGCATCCGTTCGATGCGCGACATGAACACCACGGTGCGTGCGGCGCGGTTCGCGGCCACGACGATGAGGATGGCACCGACCGTCGTCGCCAACTGCGACCCGGCGGCGCCGGCCCAGACGTCCATGCCGATGCGCACCGCGATGAAGACGAGCCACAGCGCGATGCCCCACCAGCCCGTGCGGCTCTCGACCACCGGCGCCGTGCCGTCACGACCGCGTCGCTTCACCGACCAGGCCGCCAGCGCCGGTTCGGTCACCGGACGGAACAGCGCGATGGCGCCCATCAGCGCACCCACGCCGAGCGCGATCACGATCTCGATCGCGAGCACGGCGAGGTCGAAGGTCGAGATCGCCGCCGTGCCACGCACCGCGGCGATCTGAACGACGCCGATCACTGCGAACAGCCCGGCGGTGCGCCACATGTCCGGCACGACGACGGCGCGCCACTGGGCTTGGCGGTAGCAGATCCAGCCGACCACCGCGATGATCAAGACGGTACGGATGAGGACGTCGTACGACATGCGAGCACTCTCGGAACGGGGGCCGAGCGGATGTGCCGGCCGGGTCACTCCAGACTCGTCGCGTCATGTCGTGAGCGACACCACCCCAGGGTGGAGAACGCGGTGGCGCCGGGTGGAGATCAGTGCGCGGCCGGTCAGTGCGCGGCCACGGTCAGGGCGACGGCGACACCGAACAGCACGGCGGCGACCACACCGGCCAGGGCGCGCACGTGGTTGCCGCGCGTCCATTCGGTGAGGTAGCCGCGCCACGCGGGGGCCGCATCCGCCGAGGCGCTGTCGAGGCGGTCGAGCGCGGTGTTGCGCGGAACGTGGAAGCCCATGGTGAGGCCCACCGCTCCCATGAGGTAGACCGCTTCGCCCGCGACGGCCCACCACAGGGCGTTGCCGCCGTGCGTGACGGCGAGCAGGATGCAGGCCGCGAGTCCGGCCAGCAGGGTGCCGAAGAGGCTGATCATGAGCGGCGGGCGCACCGCCGCCCGGTTGATGGCCTGCATCACGGCGATCGCCGCCGCCGGTGCGGAGTCGCCGAGAGCGCGCATCACGAATCCGGAGAAGGCGAAGAACACCCCGCCCACGACCGCCGCGCCGAGCGCACTCGCCCCGGTGACGACGGTGACGAGCGCGACGGCGGCGGTGGGTTCGCTCATCCAGCCATTGTGGCCCCTTCGGCCTGGTCAGCGGCGGAAGGCCGCCGCGATACCGACAGCGACCAGCGCCACTCCGGCGGCGATGACGCCGATGAAGGCCCAGAGGTAGCGGTCGGCGTCGATTCCGGGGCCGAATTGCGCCAGGGCCACGAAACCGCAGAGACCGAGCAGCAGGATGCCCCACACCATGGTGCCGAACTGCGGCGACTGCTTCCGCGCGCCTGTCGCGGGGGCCGTGGCAGCGGCGGGCGGGAACGGGGGCGTCGGGGACGACGGGGTGGTGGCCTCGGGGGAGGGGGTGCCGGGGTCGGACATGGGTTACCTCTCGGAAGCGGGGACGAAGGAGACGGAGCCGGCGAGCAGCCAGACGCGGATGACCGGGGCGCTCGCCGAGGCGGTGTCGCCGCCCAGCGGGGTGCCGGTGGGGGGACCGGTGCGGGTGAACATCCGGTCGTCGTCGATCCACACGCCGCTGCGTTCGGTGCCGAGCGACGAGGTGACCGAGCCTGCGAACACGTGCGATTCGACGCGCACCGAGGCGTTCGCCGGCAGCAGCACCTGCGTCTGCCCGGCCATCAGCCACACGTCGACGCTGCCGTCGGGGGAGGCGGCGGTGAGCTTCTCGGCATCGACCACCGACTTGCCCGCCAGCAGCAGGTAGCTGTCGGGGCCGCGGCTGAGCGACTGACTCGCGTCGATGTTCTGGGTGCCGAACGGCTGCACCACGGTGCCCGCGGGCAGCACACCGGTGAACACGACGACGGCGGCGAGGAGCACGGCGAAGGGCCCGAGTCCGCCACTGCGGCGCCCCCGGATGCCCGCCACCACGATTCCCACCGCGATCACCGCGAGGGCGGCGAGGGAGATGACGAGCACGAGCTTGCCGTCGGGCACGACCGCGCCGTAGCCGATGCCGACGACGGCGGCCGCGACGAGGGCGATGCCGAGCACGACCGAGGAGAACGCCGCGCCGGCGCCCTGTGCCTGCGGATGCGCCGCCTTCCAGGCGTCGGCCCGGGCGCGCGCCTCCTCCTTGGCGCGTTCGTGGCGCTCGCGATGCCACTCGGAGCGCTGCCACGCCGTCTGCCCCCACGGGTCGGCGGTGCCCGCCGCGGCGGTGGGTGCACCGGGAGCGGATGCGGGACCGGCTGCGAACGAGTCGGCGAAGCCGGCCGTGCCGGGCTCGCGTGCGAACCCGGTCGCGCCGGGATCAGCCGTGCCGGATTCGGCGCTCTCGCCCGTGGTGGGGAGCACCCCCGCGGTGTTGGCCTGCACGGCGTCGGACTGCACGGCGGTGGACAGGACGGTGTCGGACTGCACCGCGTCGGCCTGCACGGCGGTGGACTCCGCGGCGACGGAAGCGTCCGAGGGCACGGGCGCGCCGGCGGTCCCGGCGGCACCTGGACCTGGCGCACCGGGCGCGGGCGGGCGCGGCACGCGTCGGGCGATCGCGACCGTGAGCCAGATGCCCGCCCCGATGAGCGCCAGCACCCACAGGGTGCGCAGGGTGATCTCGAGCCAGTCGGGCATGCCCCAGATGTGCGGCGCACCGTCGAACCAGATGCCGCGCGTGAACGGCAGGAAGGTCAGCACCGCGGCGATGCCGATGAAGATCATCGGGTAGGTGAAGTGCCCGTTCACCGCGCTCTCGGCATGGATGTGCCCCCGGGCATCCGGCAGCAGCGCCCAGCCCACGGCGTAGGCGAGGAACACGGGGCCGCCGAGGATCGCGATGACGATGGCGATCCCCCGCACGAGCATGGGGTCGAGGCCGGTGCGGGCGGCGATGCCGGAGCAGACGCCGGCGATCCAGGCGTCGTCGCGACGGGTCACGCCGAGACCGCGGAGCCAGCCGAAGAAGGTGGCGCCGACCGGTCGCGGCGGGGCGGGAGGAGCAGGAGGCGGTGTGGACATGTGTCGATTCTGGCGAACGGCCCGCACCGCCCGGTATCGGGGATGACCCTGATTCGACCCTCAGATCGCCCCCGGGGAGTGGGGGTGGCGGCGCCGACCTGCTTGGATGCTGGAATGGAGAACTCCGCCACCATCGTGCGCCCACGCCTGCGCATCGTGGGTGGCGTGTGCGCCGGGGTCGCCGAGCACCTCGGGGCGCCCGTGACCGTGGTGCGCACGGTTGCGGTGCTGCTCGCCCTCTGCGGTGGTGCGGGCATCCTGCTCTACGCCTGGTTGTGGGCCACGACGCCGGTGGCGCCCGAACCCGCAGAACCACGGATGCGCGCCGGCCTCACCGCGCCCGCGTCCGCCACCGTGGGCGGCCCGGGCTCGGCGGGTGCCGGAGGGCCCCGCGCCGAGCAGCTGCGGCGGGCCCCGGTGACCGAGATCCTGCTCGGACTGGCGTTGATCGCGGCGGGCGGAGCCCTCGTGGCCGGCCGGCTCGGCGTCGAGGTGCCGCTGGCGGTGGTGATCCCGGGCATCGTCGTGCTCGCCGGGGTGGCGCTGGCCTGGCGGCAGTTCGCCGACCTGCGAGCGGGGTCGACCGCAGCCGGCCCCACGCTCGTGGTGCGCTCGCTGGGGGCGCTGGTGCTGGTGGCGACCGGCATCCTGCTGTTCTTCATCACCGGCGACGCGCCGAACATCTGGACGGTCGTGATCGCCGCCGTCACCGTGCTGCTCGGCGTGGGGCTCGTGGCGCTGCCCTGGGTGGTGCGGCTCATCCGCGACCTCGGCGCGGAGCGCGTGGCGCACGAACGGGCCGCGGAGCGAGCCGAGATCGCGGCGCACCTGCACGATTCGGTGCTGCAGACGCTGGCGCTCATCCAGCAGAAGGCGGGAGCGCAGAGCGAGGCGGCGCGGCTCGCCCGGGCGCAGGAGCGCGAGCTGCGCGACTGGCTGTTCGACACGGCGCCGGCGGATGATCGTGATCTCGCCGGGGAGCTGCGGCGTCTGGCCGGGGTGATCGAGGAGGACCACGCGGTGCGCTTCGAGCTCGTGACGGTGGGCCCGTCGGTGCCGGCACCGGACGCGCTGCTCGCCGCCGGCCGCGAGGCGATGCTGAACGCCGCGCGGCACGCGGGCGGCGACGTGTCGATCTTTCTCGAGGTGGGCCGGGAGCGCATCGAGCTGATCGTGACCGACCGCGGCCCCGGCATCGACCTCGCCGCGATCCCGGCTGACCGGCTGGGCGTGCGCGAATCGATCGTGGGCCGGTTGAAGCGTGCGGGCGGGACGGCGGTCCTCGGGCCGGGGCGCGGCGGAGCGGGCACGTCGGTGCACCTCACGCTGCCGATCGCGGCCGAACCCGCCCCCGCATCCGCTCCCGCTCCTGCTGCCGCATCCGCTGCCGCGTCATCGCCCGAACCACCGATCGCTGAAGAGCACTGACAGGGGAGCACTGACCAGATGACCGCCTTGCGCATCGCCATCGTCGACGACCACTCGATCTTCCGCTCCGGGCTGCGCGCCGAACTCGACCCCGCGCTGGACGTGGTGGGTGAGGCGGCGACGGTCGACGAGGCGGTCGTCCTGGTCGCCGCGACCCGGCCGCGGGTGGTGCTGCTCGACGTGCACCTGCCCGGAGGTCGGGGTGGCGGCGGCGCGGAGGTCATCACGCGGGCGGCGCCGACGTCGCCCGAGACGGTGTTCCTGGCGCTCAGCGTGTCGGATGCCGCCGACGACGTCGTGCGCGTCATCCGCGCCGGGGCCCGCGGCTACATCACGAAGAGCTCGTCGGGCGCCGACGTGTCGGATGCGGCCATGCGCGTCGCCGACGGCGATGCGGTGTTCTCGCCCCGGCTCGCGGGTTTCGTGCTCGACGCGTTCGGTGCGGCCGCGGGGGAGACGGCGTCGACCCACGACGAGCTCGACCGCCTCTCCCGGCGCGAGCAGGAGGTGATGCGCCTGATCGCCCGTGGCTACTCCTACCGCGAGGTGGCGACCGAGCTGTACATCTCGGTGAAGACGGTCGAGACCCACGTCTCGGCGGTGCTGCGCAAACTCCAGCTCTCGAGCCGCCACGAGCTCACCGCCTGGGCCCTGGAGCGCAAGCTCCTCTAGGCCGGGTCCGCGTCCGGATCGGGGGCGGGGCGCATGCGGAAGCCGAGGAAGGAGAGGAGGAGGATGAGCACGGCGCCGGCGAAGATGGCGATGTCGGCGACGTTGCCGATGAACCAGTTGCCGTAGGCGATGAAGTCGACCACGTGACCCTGCGCGAAGCCCGGCTCACGGAAGAGGCGGTCGCCGAGGTGGGTGATGGCGCCGCCGAGGAGGAGCCCCCAGGCGATCGACCATGCGATCGAACGGGTGCGGACGGCGATGATCGCCACCGCGATGGCCGCGAGCCCGGCGAGCAGGGCGAAGACCCAGGTGAACTGCTCGCCGATCGAGAACGCGGCCCCGGGGTTGTAGATGAGCTGCAGACCGAGCAGGTCGCCGATCAGCGGAATGCGCTCGTTCGTCGACAACTCGGCCTCCGCCCAGAGCTTCGAGAGCTGGTCGGCCGCGATGGTGGCGACCGCGATCACCGCGGCCAGCAGCGGCGCCCAGCGCGAGAAGGTCTGCCGCCGGGTGCGCGGCGCGGGTTCGGCCGGGCCGGGCTCCGGCGTCGTGGCCGGCGCGTCGGGCTCGGATGGTGCGTTCGACATGGCTCAATCTTCGCAGCCGCCGCTGAGTGCCGCCGACACGCTCCCGGTCGCGAGCGCACGTCGGTAGGGTCGGAGCATGGAGCCGATCGATGCGCTGAACGAGACCGCGTTCCTGCTCGAACGCGAGCTCGCCCCCGGCTTCAAGGTGAAGGCGTTCCGCCGGGCGGCGGCGGTGATCGCGGCGTGGTCGCCCGAGGAGCTGGCGGCACGGGCATCCGATGGGCGGCTGAAGGCGACCAAGGGCATCGGCTCGCGCACCTTCGAGATCATCGGCGAAGCGCTCGAGGGCCGCGTGCCGGCGTACCTCGCCGACCTGCGCGAGCGCACTGCCGAGACACTCGCGCCCGCGGTGGCCGAGTTGCGCGCGCAGCTGAGGGGTGACCTGCACGCGCACAGCGAGTGGTCCGACGGCACGACCGACATCCCGAGCATGGTGGCCGCGGCCCGCTTCCTCGGGCACCGTTACCTCGCCCTCACCGACCACTCGCCGAGCCTCACCGTGGCCAACGGCCTCTCGCCGGAGCGGCTGGAAGAGGAGCTCGACGTTGTGGCCGAGCTCAACGCATCCGCCGCCACCGGGCCCGATTTCACGCTGCTCGCGGGCATCGAGGTCGACATCCTCGACGACGGCTCGCTCGACCAGGAGAACGCGCTCCTCGACCGCCTCGACGTGGTGGTGGCGAGCGTGCACTCGAAGCTGCGGGCCGACTCGGCGACGATGACGAAGCGGATGCTCGGCGCCATCGACGACTCGCGCACCGACGTGCTCGGGCACTGCACCGGGCGCCTGGTTCAGGGCTCGCGGGGCACCCGGCCGCCGTCGGAGTTCGACGCGGACGCGGTCTTCGCGGCCTGCGCGGCGGCCGGCGTCGCGGTGGAGATCAACTCCCGGCCGGAGCGGCAGGACCCGCCCGACGAGCTGATCCAGCGAGCCCTGGAGGCCGGATGCCTGTTCAGCATCGACTCCGACGCGCACGCCCCCGGGCACCTCGGCTTCCTCGACCTGGGCGCGGCGCGCGCCGTCGCGGCGGGGGTGCCGGCCGAGCGCATCGTCACCACCTGGGAGCTGCCCCGCCTGCTGGCGTGGACCGGGCGGCGCTAGCCCCGAGCGTCCCGCGCCGGCCCGCTTTCCCGCCCGCCGGCCGGCCTCAGCCGACCAGGTCGCCGGGCGCAGGCGCGGGAACCGTGCGCTCCTCCGCGATCTGCATCTCCACGAACGTGTCGTGCGCCGTCGAGTGCATCGCCTCGTCGTACGCGGCCATGGCGGCGGCGATCGCCGGGCCGGCGCTGCCTCGCCGGCGGACGCGATGCGCGGGCAGCACGAGCACCAGCAGTACGGCCGCCACCATCGCGAAGAACACCGCGCCGAACAGGAGCCCTGTCATGCGCTCACGGTACACCCGGCGCCTCGGAGTCCGGGGTCCGGGGCCTCGGACTCCGACGGCTCAGGCGTAGGCTCCCGCGGCGATGTCCTCGAGCAGGGTGGGGCCGGTCGGGGTCCACCCGAAGCGCTCCCGGGTGAGGGCGCTCGAGGTGGGCATGTCGGTGCCGAAGAAGCGGGCGATCCAGCCGAAGCGCTCTGCCGCGGCATCCGGTGCGACGGACTCGACCGGGAGCGCGAGGTGCTCGCCGATGGCCGCTGCGATCTCGCGGGTCGGGATGCCCTCCTCCGCCACGGCGTGGACGACCCCGCCGGCGGGCGCCTGCTCCAGGGCCAGGCGCACGAGGCGTGCCGCGTCGGACCGGTGCACGGCCGGCCAGCGGTTCGACCCGTCGCCGATGTACCCCGAGACACCCGCCGCGTGCGCGGCGGCGACGATCACCGAGGTGAAGCCGTGGTCACCCTGGCCGTGCACGGTGGGCGCGAAGCGGAGGCTGACCGAACGCACCCCGCGCTCCGCGAAGGAGAGCGCGAGGTTCTCGCCGCCGCCGCGGGGCGCATCCGGCCCGCTCGACGGGTTGGCGTCGCGCTCGGTGAGCACCCGGCCGGGGGTGAGGCCGGCGACGCCGGACGCGAACAGGAGCGGCCGGTCGGAGCCGGCGAGCACGTCGCCGAACAGCTCGATCGCGGCCCGCTCGGTGCGCGCGGCCCCCGCCATGTCTGAGAAGTCGTGCTTGAAGCCGAGGTGCACGACCCCGTCGGCGTGCTCGGCTCCCGCGCGCAGACTGTCGAGGTCGTCGAGGCTGCCACGCTGCACGGCGGCGCCTGCGCTGCGGACGGCCGTGGCCGACTCCTCGGAGCGAGCCAGGCCGACGACCTCGTGGCCGGCGCCGAGGAGTTCGGAGACGACGGCCGAACCGATCCAGCCGGATGCTCCGGTGACGAAAACGCGCATGAGTGATCTCCCATCATGATGTCAGTATCTGTCATCAGATTAGCACGGCGATGACAGTAACTGACATCGCTACACTGGTGCGGTGGGACGCTGGGAGCCGGATGCGCCGGGCCGCCTGACACAGGCCGCCCTCGAGCTCTTCGTCGAGCGCGGGTACGAGCAGACGACCGTGCTCGACATCGCGGAGCGCGCGGGCGTGACCGAGCGCACCTTCTTCCGTCACTTTGCCGACAAGCGCGAGGTGCTCTTCGACCGCAGGAACGCGATGCAGGAGGCCGTGGTCGCGGCGATCGCTGCGGCGCCGGAAACCCTCCCGCCCCTCGAACTCGCCGGCCTCGGGATGGCGGCGGCCGGCGACTTCCTCGAGGGTCGCCGCGAGCACGCCGGCCGTCGGGCCGGGGTGATCGCCGCGAATCCGAGCCTGCAGGAGCGCGAACTGTTGAAGCTGGCGGCGCTGTCGGACGCGGTCGCCACCGAACTCCGGCAGCGCGGTGTGCCCGCGCCGGAGGCCGGGGTCGCCGCCGAGGCGGGCGTCGGCGTGTTCCGTCGGGCGTTCGAGCGCTGGGTGGCCGACCCCAGCGCTCCCGACCTCGCGACCTGCGTCCGCGACTCCCTCGCCACCCTCCGCGCGCTCGCGGCCGCACGGCCGCGCGGCCGCGGCGCCGTTACGCGCTGAGTTGCACCTCGGCGGCGAAGCCGGCTGCGCGCATCCGCAGGTTCTCGATGCGTTCCGCTCGCGCCGCCTCGACGTCGAACCCGACGTAGGCCACCGGCGGGGTCTTGCGCACGTTCGCCGAGCACTCGAACTCGGCGCAGACGAGCGTGCCGACCGTGTTGCCGTTGCGCCCGCCGGCACCCGCCCGCCGTGCGCTGTAGAACACCACGTCGTTCGGCAGATGCACGTCACGGCACCACGAGCACTGCGCACGGGTGCGCGGCGTCGCCTCGGCCTGCCGCAGCATGATGCCGACGGGGTCGCCCCAGCCGTCGCCGGGGTCTGCGCCCGGCACGGCCGGGATCACCACGAACGCCCGCCGCGGGTTCTTGCGGTCGCGCCAGCCGAGGTAGTCCAGCCTGGACCAGTCGAGCTCGTCGAACGCCGGAGGCAGCACGAGGTCGTTCAGTTCTTTGCGCGTCGCATTCACGAACGACGCGCGGATGGTGCTTTCGCTCAGAGGGAGCATGGATGTCGCCAATCGATTCGGCCCGCACCGCCGCGCCGATGACGCGCAGCGCGGGCGGAGAACAAGAAAAGATCGAGAAACCGCGACTACCTGATGCCGGCGGATGACGCGCCGACGACCTCCCAACGCCCCGAGGGCGTAGCGGACGGCTGGTGGATGCTCACCCCACCAGTCTACGCGCCCGCTACGCCGCGAAGGCGCGCGAGAGCCACTCCTCGAACCGCGTCGCGCCGTACCGCTGCCGCGTCACGCGCGGGTCGTTGCCCGGGGTGAGGGAGCGGTCATCCACCGTGCCGCCGAAGTAGCCGAGCTCGTCGGCCACCACCACCCGACGCGGGTCGCCCTTGGCGGCGAGCACGCGGGCGCCGAGGTCGGCGAGCCGCAGCGGCTCGGGGCCCGCCAGTTCCACCACCCGGCCGAGCGGTTCGCCCACGGCGACCTCAGCCAGCGCGGCCGAGACGTCGGCGGCCGCGATCGGCTGCATCAGCACGGAGGAGAGCCGCACGACATCGCCGTCGGCCCCACCCTCGGCGAGCGCGCCGATGAACTCGAAGAACTGCGTCGCCCGCACGATGCTGACGGGCACCGGGCTCGCCGCCGCGATCTGCTTCTGGGCGACCTTGGCGCGCATGTAGCCGATGTCGGGCATCCGGTCGGCGCCCACGATCGAGAGCACCACGTGATGCCGCACCCCCGCGGCCGCCGCGGCCTCGACGATGGTGCGCGTCGACGTCTGGAAGAAGTGCAGCACCGGCCCGTCATCGAACGAGGGGGAGTTCGGGATGTCGACCACGACCTCCGCGCCGGCCAGAGCCGCCGCCAGACCCTCCCCGGTGATGGTGTCGACGCCGGTCGACGGTGAGGCCGCCACCACGTCGTGCCCCGACTGCCGGAGCTGCTCCACCAGGGGCCTGCCGATGAGCCCGGTTCCGCCGATGACCACGATCTTCATGAGAGATGCCTTTCTTCCGGTTCGGGCGGGACACCGGATGTGCCGGCCGCCTTCACGAACCACGACGATTCGGCGGGCGGGAATGTGACCTCGTGGCGGCGAGGTCTCGGCGGGCCGGCGAACGCTAACTAAGCTGGCCCGTGAGGGAGACGCAGATGCCAGACGCTCAGAAACTCAGCCGCTTCGAGACCGGTCGCGGGTTCATCGCCGCACTCGACCAGAGCGGCGGCAGCACCCCGCGGGCGCTCGAGCAGTACGGCATCGATTCCTCGCAGTACTCCACCGACGCCGAGATGTTCGATCTCATCCACGCCGAGCGGGTGCGCATCGTCACCGATCCGGCGTTCACGTCGGAGCGCATCCTCGCCGCCATCCTGTTCGAGAACACGCTCGACCGCGAGATCGCGGGGCGGCCCGCGGCCGAGTACCTCTGGGCCGGCAAAGGCATCGTGCCGTTCCTCAAGATCGACAAGGGGTTGCTCGACGAGAGCGACGGCGTGCAGCTGATGCGCGACATCCCGGGCCTCGACGAGCTGCTGCCGCGTGCCCGCAGCGCCGGGGTGCTCGGCACGAAGGAGCGCTCGGTCATCCACGCCGCGAACCCCGAGGGCGTGCGCGCGGTCGTGGCGCAGCAGTTCGAGGTCGCCCGCGTCGTGCTCGGGCACGATCTGCTGCCGATCCTCGAGCCCGAGGTCGACATCCACGCACCCGACAAGGGCGACGCCGAGGTGCTGTTGAAGGATGCGCTGCTCGAGCACCTCGAGAGCCTCGACGCCGGGCAGAAGGTGGCGGTGAAGATCACCCTCCCCTCGGTCGACGACTTCTACCGCGACCTGATCGAGCATCCGCGGGTCGCCCGCGTCGTGGCGCTCTCCGGCGGCTACTCGCGCGACGAGGCCGACGCGCTGCTGCGCCGCAACCACGGCCTCATCGCGAGCTTCAGCCGAGCGCTGCTCGCGGGGCTCAGCGCCGAGCAGAGCGACGAGGAGTTCTCCCGCACCTTGGATGCCTCGATCGAGGAGATCTACCGCGCGTCGGTGGGCGAGTGAGCGACGCGGCTGCGCGCACGGCACCGGCCCGCCGGATCGCGGGAGCGGTGCGACTGATCGCCGGGCTCGGGCTCGCCGCGACCATCGGCATCCAGATCGGCGACCGGGTGGCGAACAACGCGTTCGACCCGTGGGAGTACTTCAGCTACTTCACCATCGAGACGAGCCTGTTCAACATCGTCGTGCTCGTGGTGGGCGGGGTGCTCGCGCTGCGCCTGCCGCGCGACCCGGGCCTGTTCACCACGGTGCGGATGGCCACGCTCACCTACGCGATCGTGACCGCGGGCGTCTACAACCTGCTGCTGCGGGGGCTGCCGCCCGAGGGGTACCCGGGATTGTCGTGGCCGAACGAGGTGGTGCACGTGTGGGTGCCGCTGCTTCTGCTGCTCGACTGGCTGTTCACGCCCGGGCGGCCGGCGCTGCCGTGGCGGTCGCTCTGGGTGGTGCCGATCTACCCGGTCGCCTGGGCGATCTACACCTTCATCCGCGCGGCGGCGAGCGGCGGCGCCATCTACCCGTACCCCTTCCTCGACCCGGCCACCGACGGGTGGGGGAGCGTGTTCGCCTACATCGTGGCGCTCACGCTGGTGCTCGTGGGGCTGGGCGCGCTCGCGGTGGCCTACGCGCGCATCCGCGCTCGTGCCGGCCGCCGCCGCTCCGGGCCCCCGCCCCACCGCCTCACGCCGTGACCGGCTGGCCGACCTTGAAACGTGAGCCGTGGTGCTCCTCGGGCAGGCGGTCGCCGCGCCCGTGCAGCTTGTTGCGGAGCGTGCCCTCCGCGTAGCCCTCGGGGTAGACGCCGCGACGCCGGAGCTCGGGGATGACGAAGGTCACGATGTCCTCGAAGGTGCCCGGCGTGATGGCGTAGGCGAGGTTGAAGCCGTCGACGTCGGTCTCCTCCACCCACTCCTGCAGCTGGTCGGCGATCTCCACGGCCGAGCCGACCACGAGCGGGCCGAGGCCGCCGATGGCGCCGAGCTTCGCGATGTCGCGCACCGTCCACTCCGTGCCGTCATCGTTGGCCGACTGGAAGTTCGACACCGCCGACTGGATCGCGTTCGACTTCACGTTGCCGATCGGTTCGTCGAGGTCGTACTGCGAGAGGTCGATGCCCATCCAGCCCGACATGAACACGAGTGCACCCTCCTCGCTGGCGTAGCGGAGGTAGTCGGCGTGCTTCGCCCGCGCCTTCTCGGGGGTCTCGTCGGTGATGATCGTGAGGAGCGTGTAGATCTTCGCCGAGTCGCGTGGGCGGCCCGCCGCCTCGAGGGCGTCGCGGATCTTCGCGACCGTTCCCTTCAGCACCGCCTTCGTGGGGGCGGCCACGAAGATCGCCTCGGCGTTGCCCGCGGCGAAGGCGATGCCCCGCGGGCTCGCCCCGGCCTGGTAGATGACCGGCGTGCGCTGCGGCGACGGCTCGGCGATGTGGATGCCCGGCACCGTGAAGTGCTCGCCGCGGTGCCCGATCTCATGCACCTTCGCCGGGTCGGTGAACACCCCCGACTCGCGGTCGCGCAGCACGGCGTCGTCCTCCCACGACCCCTCCCACAGCTTGTAGAGCACCTCGAGGTATTCGTCGGCGACGTCGTACCGCTGGTCGTGCTCGAGCTGGTCGTCGTGGCCCATGTTGCGGGCGGCGCTCGGCAGGTAGCCCGTCACGACGTTCCAGCCGACGCGGCCGCCCGTGAGGTGGTCGAGCGTCGACATCCGTCGGGCGAAGGGGTACGGATGCTCGTACGCCGTCCCCGCGGTCACACCGAACCCGAGGTGCCGGGTCGCCGCCGCCATGGCCGAGATGAGGAGCACCGGGTCGTTGACGGGCACCTGTGCGCCGTGCCGGATGGCGGCCTCGTTCGACCCGCCGTACACGTCGTAGGTGCCGAGCACGTCGGCGATGAAGATGCCGTCGAAGGTGCCGCGCTCGAGCAGCTGGGCGAGCTCGGTCCAGTAGGAGAGCTCCTTGTAGCGCCACGACTGGTCGTCGGGGTGCCGCCACATCCCGGAGGACTGGTGGGCGACGCAGTTCATGTCGAAGGCGTTGAAGCGGATCTGCTTGCTCATCCCGCCACTCTCTCCACGCATCCGCCCCCTGTCCACCGCGCCCGCCACATACCGTCACATTCCCCGGCCATAACCACTTCCCACCGAGCTGTCTGCGCGCGCCGTCACGGTGCGAGAAGCGCGCGCCGCAGGGCTGTCCGCGAGCCGGGTGCGGCGGTCGGACCTCGCGCGGCCGTTCCGCGGGGTTCGCGTCGACGCCCGCCTGCCGACGCCGCTGATTCGTCTCGCCGAGGCCTACCAACTGCGGGCGCCCACGTCGCACGTGTTCAGTCACGTGACCGCGGCGCTGCTCTGGCGGGTTCCGCTGCCACGAGGCCTGAGCGAGTCCCGCATTCTCGACGTGGCCGTCGGCAAGCCGCACGCGATGCCACGCTACAACGCGGTTCGGGGTCATCGACTCGGCGGCGCGGGAGTGCGCGTGTGCGAACGGTACGGCCTCCGAGTCATCGACGCCGCATCCGCGTGGTGCCAGCTCGCGCCTACGTCGACCTGCTCTATCGCGCCGAGCGCACGAGGTAGCGCCACGTGCGACCTGGCGAGCCGGGAGGTCGCAGTTGGCGCTACCTCGCGGGTCGGGTCAGCGGCCCTGGCGCTTGGGGTAGGGCTTGGGCTGGCCCTTCACGATGGGGGCGCGGCCTTTGCCCTTCGAGGCCTTCGCCTTGCCGCCGGCCTTCGGCGGCGGAGGCGGTGCTGCCGCGACACGGGCGCGGGCTTCGGCGCGGAAGTCTCGTCCCGCATCCGTCAGCGCCACGCCGTCGGGGCCTGCCTCGACCAGTGCCTCGCCGCGTTCGGCTTCGAGCGCGGCGACGGATGCCTGCACGGTCGCCCGCGACACGTGCTCGGCGTTGGCGGCACGCGACCAGTCCCCGTCGTCGGCGACGGCCAGGAAGTGCCGCAGCTGACTGATCTCCATCGCCCCAGGCTACGCGACCCCCGCCCGGTGCCGCAGAATGGGGCGAACGGATGAGGAGTGAGAGTGACCGACGACGCCCGCGTGACCCGCCGCCAGCCCGAGGAGCTCGACGAGATCCAGCTCGCCGAGCACCACCCCGAGTTCCGCATCGACCTCGAGCGGGTGCGGTTCTCGCCCTACTTCTCGCGGCTGTCCGCCGTCACCCAGGTCATCTCGCAGGCGGGCGCCAGCCCGCTCATCCACAACCGGCTGACCCACTCCATCAAGGTCACCGCCGTGGCCCGCGCCATCGCGGTGACGGTCGACGACACGCTCGTGGGCAGCACGCCGGCGCTCTCCGAGCCCGTGTCGCCGGGCGGATGCGACGCCGTCGTCGTGCAGGCCGCCGCCAGCGCGCACGACCTCGGGCATCCGCCGTTCGGTCACCTCGGCGAGAACGTGCTGAACCGGCTCGCCCGCGACACCCTGGGCCTTGCCGACGGGTTCGAGGGCAACGCGCAGACCTACCGCATCCTGACGGCGCTCGACGTGTGCGACGCCGCTCCCGCGGGCCTCAACCTCACCGCCGCCGTTCGAACCGCCGTGTCGAAGTACCCGTGGACCCCGCGAATGGAGGGTCTCGGCCTCGGCGACTCGCCCGGCGCATCCGCCGGTCTGCGCACCGCCGACCTCCCGCCGGGCATCACGCGCGAGGGTGATGCCGTCGTGGCGCGCAAGTACTCGGCCTACTTCCTCGACCAGGACGACCTGCTCGACGCCCGCGCCTCGGTGCCCGAACTGCAGCCGTGGGAACAGTCGCTCGAGTGCTCGGTGATGGACATCGCCGACGACATCGCCTACTCGATCCACGACGTCGACGACTTCTACCGGGCGGGCATCCTCAGCCAGGTCGCGGTGTCGCGCGAGTTCCGGGGCTGGCTCGAGAACGCCCCGGCGTTGCGGATGCTCGACGCCCCCGAACTCGAGGTGGCGGGTGTGCGCAACCACGCCGGGGAGGGGCTCGAGGCGCTGCGCCGCAAGATCCACCGCGACGACCCGTGGATCGCCGACGACGACGCCTTCGCCGACGCCGTGTCGGTGGTGTCGGAGGACCTCGTGGAGGGCCTGCTCTCGACGGTGTTCGACGGGTCGATCGCGGCCGAGCGGCAGCTGTCGAGCTTCACCAGCCGCTGGATCGCGCACTTCGAACGCTCGATCGTGGCGGCCCCGCCGGGCACGCCGCGCACGGGCATCATCACCCTCGACCGGCGCGCCTGGCACGAGGTGAAGGTGCTGAAGTTCGTGCACAAGCACTTCATCCTGAACCGGCCCGACGTCGCGATGTACCAGCGCGGGCTCAGCCAGGTGCTGGTCGGGCTGGTGGGCGCGTTCTCCGATTGGCTCGAGGACGACCACGACCGCAAGCGCGTGCCGCGCCGGCTGGTGGAGATGGCCGAACTCGCCACCCACGGCTACCAGCGCCTGGCCGTCGAGCGGCCGGATCTGCTGCCGGACACCGCGGCGTCGACGCTCCGCCGGCTCGGGCACGGGCGAGGCGTGATTGATTACGTCGCCTCGCTCTCCGACGGCCAGGCCATCGCGGTCGCCGAGGCGCTGAACGGGCGCACCGATCGGCTGTGGGACATCGGCCAGAGCCTCTGAATCTCTGAGTCTCTGAGGTGCCGCGGCGCCGCGGCCGGGTCAGGCCGCGAGCTGCCGGCGCAGGAACGCCACCACCTTGGCGCGAGCCTCGAGCGCCGGATGCCCCGGAACGTCGCGCACCTCGGCGGTGAGCACCGAATGGGCGCGCGGCGAGAAGCCGCCGGCGTTGCCCGGCGAGGAGTGCAGCTCGATCACCTCGAACGCGTCGCCGAGCCGGGCGGCGAGGGCGTCGAAGCGGGGCCGGGGTGAGTTGCCGTCGTCCGAGAACCGTAGACCGAGGGCGCAGAACCCGGTCGTGCGGGCGCGCTCGGCCACCCGTTCGAGTTCCACTCCGGACAGCCCGGGGTCGGCCCGCCGGGCGGCGCCGAGCGGGAACGGTGCGGCCGGTTGCGAGACGACGGATGCGGCGACCGCGTCGTCCACGGCCGTCGCCAGCGCGAATCCGCCCGTGAAGCACATCCCGATCACGCCCACGCCCCGGCCCGGGGTGCGCGCGTTGAGCGACGCGGCGACCGCGCGGAGGAACCGGGTGACGGGCCGCTCGGCGTCGAGGGCGAAGGCGCGGAACTCCGCGCTCACGCAGACCCGCGCCACTTCGCGCAGGATGTACCCCGCGCTCTTCTCCTTCTCGGGCACACCGAACGGCGAGGGCACCACGACCGTGAACCCCTCGTCGACGAGATGCTCGGCGAGCCCCAGCACCTCCGGCGTGATCCCGGGCAGCTCGGGAATGAGCACCACCCCCGGGCCCGCGCCCTTCTCGTAGCAGTCATAGGTGAATCCGCCGCCGGTGAACGGTGTGCGCACCCACCCCTCGAGCGTCCCGCGCGGTGCCGTCTCAGCCATGCCCCCAGTCTGCCGTGCCCCACCCCGATCGGGGGACTGTTCGATCGACAGATGTCCAATACGATTCGATCAGCCCGATCAGACAGGACCCGATGAAGCGCTTTCTCGCCGCACTCGCCATCCCCGCCATCGTCGTTGGAGCCATGGCCTTCGCCGCGCCGGCCGCAGCCGACGACACCGACGCCCAGCCGTTGGCCGCAGGGGGGAATCTACGGTATGGCGGCGATACCCGTTACGACGTCGCGATCGGCATCTCGGGGCAATGGTCACCCGGTGTGGACACCGTCTTTCTCGCCAAAGGAACGGACTACCCCGACGCGCTCTCAGCCGCCGCGGTAGCCGCGCACGTCGGCGCACCCCTGTTGCTCACGCCCCCCGACCAGCTGCTGCCGGCCGTGGCCACGCGCATCCAGCAGCTTGCGCCGTCGCACATCGTCATCGTCGGCGGTCCCGCCTCGGTGCAGCCGGTGGTGGCCGAAGCGCTGACCGGTCTCGCGCCCGACGTGCAGCGGGTGACCGGGGCGAACAGGTACGAGGTGGCTCAGAATCTCATCGGGTCGGTGTTCGAGTCCGCGCCGGTGCTCTACGTCGCGACCGGCAACACGTTCCCCGACGCGCTGTCGGCGAGCCCTGCAGCGGCGAAGGCCGGCGGCCCGGTGCTCCTCGTGAACGGTGGTGCGCCGAGCGTCGACGCGGGCACGAGTACGTTGATCTCCCGGCTGGCACCCGCGCAGATCGTCATCGTCGGCGGGCCGAACTCGGTGTCGCCCGCAGTGGAGAGCAGCCTCGGCCAGTTCGCTCCCGTGTTGCGCATCAACGGCGCCGATCGATATGAGGCGTCGAGCGCTGTGAACCGGTACGCCTTCAGTTCGGCCGACCAGGTCTACTTCGCGACCGGCCAGACCTTCGCCGACGCCTTGGCCGGCGGTGCTCTGGCCGGCCAGAAGCAGCAGCCGCTGCTGGTGGTGCCCGGTTCGTGCGTGACACAGGGGACCGCGGACCTGGTGAACGGATCGTATCCGTGGGCGCAGCGGGTCGTGTTCGGCGGCGCGAACTCGGTCAGCGACAGCGTCTTCTCGTTGAGCGTCTGCGCACCCCCGCCGCCCCCGGTCGACCCGAACCCGCCCACCAACCCGAACCCGCCCACCAATCCCAACCCGCCGACGCAACCAGGAAACCCCGGCGACACGAAGAACTGCAGCGACTTCGCCACGTGGCAGGACGCCAAGGCCTGGTTCGACACGTACTACCCGTATTACGGCGACATCGCGAAGCTCGACGGAAACAACGACGGCGACCCGTGCGAGAGTCTGCCCGGGCATCCGAAGGGGTAGAACCCCGATCGGTGCGCGGGTGGGGGCATCCGTGTCAGGATTCGGGCATGACCGATCGACTGATGCTGCTCGACACCGCCTCGCTGTACTTCCGTGCGTTCTACGGGGTGCCCGATTCGATCAAGCGGCCCGACGGCACTCCGGTGAACGCGGTGCGGGGGCTGCTCGACATGATCGCCCGGCTCACGGTCGACTACGGCGCGACGCACCTCGTGGCCTGCTGGGACGACGACTGGCGGCCGCAGTGGCGGGTCGACCTCATTCCGAGCTACAAGGCGCACCGGGTGGCCGAGGTGGTGCCGGATGCGCCGGACGTCGAAGAGGTGCCCGACCCCCTCGAGGCGCAGATCCCGATGATCCGCGAGACGCTCCGGCTCGCCGGGATCGCCGTGGTGGGCAAGGCCGAGCACGAAGCCGACGACGTGATCGGCAGCTACGCCAGCCACGCCGAACTCCCCGTCGACGTGGTGACGGGCGACCGCGACCTGTTCCAGTTGGTCGACGACGCGCGCGCGGTGCGGGTGATATATACCGCGCGGGGCATGAAGAACCTCGAAGTGCTGACCGAGCAGGCCGTGGTCGAGAAGTACCGCGTGCTGCCCGAGCAGTACGCCGACTTCGCGACCCTGCGCGGTGACACCAGCGACGGCCTCCCGGGCGTCGCGGGCATCGGCGAGAAGACGGCCGCGGGGCTGCTGGCCGAGTACGGAACGCTCGACGGCCTGCTCGCGGCGGCAGCGGATGCGCAGGGCGGCGTCTCCGCATCCGTTCGGCTCAAGCTCGAAGCGGCCGCCGATTACCTCGCGGTCGCGCCGACGGTGGTGAAGGTCGTGCGCGACCTCGAGCTGCCGAGCCTCGAGGAGGCGGGGGCGCGGTTGCACCCGGTGACCGGCGACGACCGCGCCGAGCTCGAGCGCCTCGCGACGGACTGGAACCTCGGCGGCGCGGTGACCCGCCTGCTCGCCGCCCTCGACACCCGCGACTGACGCTGCGACGGCGTCAGGCGCCGACCACCACCGCCTCCCACGGCCGCAACGGAGCGAACGGCGCCGCTTCGCCCGGGCGGTCGAGGTTGGCGAGCAGTGGCCGGGCATCCGCCCACCGGTCGGCGACCGCCGGCGCGACGACCGGCGTCCGCTCGTCGGAGGAGAGGTTCGCCACCACGAGCAGCCGGTCGGCTCCATGCACCCGCTCGAACGCGAAGATCGCGTCGTCGCCCGCATCGACCCGCGAGAACGAACCGTGCGCCACGACGGGCAGCTCGTGCCGCAGCCGGATGAGCGCCCGGTAGTGCGCGAGCACCGACCCGTCGTCGTCCTGCGCCGCGACGTTGATGCGCGATGCGTTCGGGTTCACCCCGATCCAGGGCCGCCCCGACGTGAAGCCGGCCGACGGCGATGCATCCCACTGCATCGGCGTGCGAGCGTTGTCGCGGCTCATCGAGGCGAGCCCGAGCAGCGCTTCGGCGGGGCTCGACCCGGCGGCCACGGCCTCGGCGAACCAGTTGAGCGACTCGACGTCGCGGTGCTCGTCGATGGTGGTGAACGGCATGTTCGTCATGCCGATCTCCTCGCCCTGGTAGACGTACGGCGTGCCGCGTTGCAGGTGCAGCATCGTGGCGAGCGCGGTGGCGGATGCGTACCAGTGCGACGAGTCGTCGCCGAACCGTGAGACCGAGCGGGCCTGGTCGTGGTTGCCGAGGTAGAGGCTGTTCCAGCCGACCCGCGCCAAGGCGTCCTGCCAGCGGGTGAGGTTCGCGGCGAGCTCGCCGGGCTCGAGCCGCCGGGGCCGGAACTTCGTGACCGGCCCGTGGTCGAGCCCCACGTGCTCGAACTGGAACACCATGTCCACCTCGTGCCGGGCCGGATCGGTGAACAACGCCGCCTCGGCCGTGGTGACCCCCGGCGTCTCGCCGACGGTGATGAGCCCCGGCCGCCCGGCGAAGACCTCCCGGTTCATCTCCTGCAGGTACTCGTGCAGCCGCGGTCCGCCGGCGTAGTGCGGGAATCCGTCGCCGTAGAGCTTGCCCGGCGGCACGACCCCGTCGGGCAGGGCCACGTTCTTCGAGATGAGGTTGATGACGTCCATCCGGAACCCGTCGACCCCGCGATCGAGCCACCACCGCATCATCGTGTAGACCGCCTCGCGCACCTCGGGGTTCTCCCAGTTGAGGTCGGGCTGCTTGCGGTCGAACAGGTGCAGGTAGTATTCGCCGGTCGTCTCGTCGAGCTGCCAGGCCGAGCCCGAGAAGAACGACTCCCAGTTGGTGGGCGGCTCGCCGTTCGGGCCGGGGCGCCGCCACCAGTACCAGTCGCGCTTGGGGTTGTCGGTGCTCGAGCGCGATTCGACGAACCACGGATGCTCGTCGGAGGTGTGGTTCACCACGAGGTCCATCACGAGCTTCATGCCCCGGTCGTGCACCGCGGCCAGCAGCTCGTCGAAGTCGTCGAGGGTGCCCATGGCCGGGTCGATGTCCTGGTAGTCGCTGATGTCGTACCCGTTGTCGGCGTGCGGCGAGCGGTACACCGGCGACAGCCAGATGACGTCCACGCCGAGCCGTTCGAGGTGGTCGAGCCGCTGCAGGATGCCTCGCAGGTCGCCGATGCCGTCGCCGTTCGAGTCCTGGAAGCTGCGCGGGTAGATCTGGTACACCACCGCGCCCTTCCACCAGTCGGGAGCGGTGTCGGTGAGCCGCGGCGAACGAAGATCAGAGAGCGACATGGATGACCTGCCAGACGTGGAGAGCGGGAAGGGCGGCGACGGCATGGTCGCCGTCGAGCCGCACGGGAACATCGATGAGGCGCGGCTGCCGGTCGGGGTCGGCCACCCGCACCTGCGGGAGACGCCCGCGCACGAAACGGAACCGCAATTCGCCGCCGTCGAGGTCGACCGGATGCTCGCGCGGTGCGTCCCACCGGGTGTCGTGCTGCCCGACCAGGTTGATGGCGTGCACGACGAGTCCCTCGGGCCCGGTCGTCACCCGCCGCCAGACCGCGCCGGCCACCGGGGTCTCCGTGACGGCGACGATCGGGGCGCCGCCATCGCCGGCACCGCTCACCGCCGGGTAGCGGAGCTCGAGGTCGTCGTTGTAGTCGCCGACGTACGACCGCGTCACCTCGGCGATGGGCCGG
>BADC01000713.1 GCA_000333435.1 Corynebacterium-like bacterium B27
GCAGCCAGCACGAGGATCCACGCCCGCCCCGGCTCGACCCCCTCGGCGACCAGCCGCTCCAGCGCCCGCTCGGTGAACTCGGCGCGCCGCAGCGAATCGTGCGCTCCCGACACGATGCGTGCCCCGTCGCGATGCGCGAGCAGCGCCGCCCGCAGCGCCACGAGCGCCCCGAGCAGCCACTCGCGCCACGACGCCGAGCGCTCATCGTGCCGGTCGAGCGCCGCCAGGGGCTCGATCGCCTCACCCATGATGGCGTCGGACAGCGCCCCGAGGAGCGCAGCCTTGTTCGCGACGTGCCAATACAGCGTCGGCGCCTGCACCCCCAGCCGGCTCGCGAGGGTGCGGAGGCTCAGCTTCTCGAGGCCCTGCTCGTCGACCAGGGCGAGGGCCTCGCGCACGATGACGTCCCGGGTCAGTGCCATCTCACTCCTTGCGTTCGGACTCTAACGGTGTTAGACATACTATCGCTCTAACACCGTAAGGGAGATTCGGATGCCCGTCCCGACCGCTGCGGCCCCCGCCGCCACCGCCCCCGCCACCCTGCGCTCTGCGTGGCTCGCCCTCACCGGCCTCTCAGCCGTGTTCCTCTTCGAGATGCTCGACAACTCGATCCTCACCGTGGCCCTGCCGACGATCGGCCGCGAGCTGAACGCATCCGTCACCGATCTGCAATGGGTGACCGGGGTCTACGCCGTGGTCTTCGGCAGCCTCATGCTGCTGTTCGGCGCGATCGCCGACCGCGTCGGCCGCCGTCGCGTGATGCTCGTCGGCCTCGCGCTGCTCGCCCTGGCGAGCCTCGGCACCCCGTTCGCCACCACCGCCGGCGGGCTCATCGCGGTGCGCGCGGCGATGGGCGTGGCTGCCGCCATGACCACGCCGGGCTCGATCGCGCTGGCCTTCCGCCTGTTCCGGGAGGACGGCCTGCGCGTGCGCGCCATCAGCCTCATCTCCAGGTGGGGAATCGTGGGTCTC
>BADC01000712.1 GCA_000333435.1 Corynebacterium-like bacterium B27
GCCTCCTGCGCGAGCAACGACACGCCTCGCTCGTGCGGTGCGAGCCACCGCCGGGGTGCCCGGCGGCTCGGGGCGTGCAGGTCGAAGAGGGTCGCGTCGCCCAGCACGGCGCGCCCGGCATCCGGCCGGATGAGGCCCGCGAGGAGGCCGAGAAGGGTCGACTTGCCGGCGCCGTTCGGGCCGAGCACCGCGACGGTCTCGCCCTCCGCGATCGAAAGGGTGACGTCGAAGCCGCGTTCGTCGAGCCGGGCCTCGAACTCGAGACTCACGAGC
>BADC01000711.1 GCA_000333435.1 Corynebacterium-like bacterium B27
GAGACGGTCGAGATCACCACCTACCGCTCCGACCGGTACGACGGCACCTCGCGCAAGCCCGTCGTGGAGTTCGGCGACACGCTCGAGGGCGATCTCCGGCGGCGCGACTTCACGGTCAACGCCATGGCGCTGCGCGTGCCAGAGCTCGTGCTCGTCGACCCCTCCTCCGGCATGGAGGACCTCATCGCCGGCGTGCTGCGCACTCCCGGTGCGCCCGAGGTGTCGTTCGGCGACGATCCGCTCCGGATGCTCCGTGCCATCCGCTTCAGCGCGCAGCTCGGCTTCACGGTCGCGCCCGACACCGCCATCGCCATCTCCGAGATGCGGGAGTCGATCGGCATCGTCTCGATCGAGCGGGTGAACGACGAACTGTCGAAGCTGCTGCGCACGGATGCGCCCCGGGCCGGCGTCGAGCTGCTGGTCGAGAGCGGCCTGGCCGAACTCATCATCCCGGAGATCCCGGCGCTGCAGCTCGAGATCGACGAGCACCACCACCACAAGGACGTCTACCAGCACAGCCTCACGGTGCTCGACCAGGCCATCGACCTCGAGAAGTCGCGCGCCGCGGCCGGCACCGGCATCGCGTCACCCGACCTCGTGCTGCGGCTGGCGGCCCTGCTGCACGACATCGGCAAGCCCGCCACCAAGCGCAACGAGCCCGGCGGCCAGGTGAGCTTCCACCACCACGACGTGGTGGGGGCCAAGCTCGCCAAGAAGCGGCTGCGCGAGCTGCGTTTCGACAACGACACGGTGGCGGCGGTGGGCCGGCTGATCGAGTTGCACCTGCGGTTCTTCGGCTACACCGACGGAGCCTGGACCGACTCGGCGGTGCGGCGCTACGTACGCGACGCCGGCGATCAGCTCGAGCGCCTGCACATCCTCACCCGGGCCGACGTCACGACGCGCAATCGGCGCAAGGCCGACCGGCTCTCCTTCGCCTACGACGACCTCGAGGAGCGCATCGCGACGCTCGCGGCCGAGGAGGAGCTCGCATCCGTTCGGCCCGATCTCGACGGGGAGCAGATCATGGCCATCCTGGGCCTCAAGCCCTCGCGCGCCGTCGGCGAGGCCTATGCGTTCCTGCTCGAGCTGCGGCTCGACGAGGGTCCGCTGCCGGAGGAGGAGGCGACGGCGCGGTTGAAGGATTGGTGGGCGGCGCGCACCGCGTGAGGGCCCGGATGTCGGCGGCATCGGGGAGACTGGTCGCATGACCCTCGATCTGCCGACCGCGCCCACGACCGCGGCGGTGCTCGAGCGGGCCGCCGTCTTCCCCCGCCTGCGCTACATGGGGTCGAAGTATCGGCTGGCGGCCGAACTGCAGCGCGTGTTCGGCGAGGTCGGCGGGTCGACGGCGCTGGATG
>BADC01000710.1 GCA_000333435.1 Corynebacterium-like bacterium B27
ATGCGCTCGATCGAGCTGTGCACGTGCAGCGTCACGGTGGCGTCGGCGCTGACTCAGGGGAGCGTGCGCTCGATCTTGAGGCAGTATCGGAAGGTGTCGTCTCCCGTGAACCCGTCGTCCGGGCGATAGACGAACGCGCCGTTGTCGCTGAGTGACGTCACCGCGCCGTGCGACGGGTCGACGGACAGGGAGGCGAACGTGGCGGCGTCGAGTTCGACGTCGTTCGCCAGCAGTCCGACGCCGGCGGCGATGTGCACGGTCGTCCCGGCGGCCACACTGTAGTCGTCCGGCACAGCCGTATTGGGTTGGGCGTGTGCGGCGGTGGGGGCCAGGATGACCCCCAGCCCGACGGCGACCGCCGCCGCGACCGCGCTCAGGCGGATGCGGCGACCGGGAGAGAACGACGATGTGTCTGGCTGCATGAGAATTCCCTAAGTTGATTAATTCTCATCAGAGTAATCCTCAGCTCTTGCTGGCCGCAAGTGGGGTCAGTTCACCGTCACCCGAACCGCATCCCACCCCGTCGCACCGTCGGGCGCGGGCGGTGCCTGATCGGCGGTCTGCGTGGCGCCGGTGCGATCGGTGGCCCGCACCGCAATGGTGTGGGAGCCGGGTGTCGCGTTCCACTCGTAGACCCACTGCACCCAGGTGTCGACGCCGGCGGTGTCGGCGAGCCGCGCCTCGGCCCAGTCCCCCTCGTCGACCCGCACCTCCACCTTCTCGATGCCGGTGTGCTGCGCCCACGCCACGCCCGCGATCGGCACGGTGCCGGCGGCCACGGATGCGCCGGCCCGGGGCACGTCGATGCGCGACTCGGTCTTGATCGGGCCGAGCGCCGACCACCCGCGCGGCGTCCAATATCCTTCAGCGTCGGCGAAGCGCGTGACGTTGAGCTCGACCACCCACTTCGTGGCGGAGACGTAGCCGTAGAGCCCGGCCACGACCATCCGCACCGGGAAGCCGTGCTCCACGGCAGCGGTTCGCCGTTCATCCCCACGCGAGCAGTGCCACGCGGTCGGGGT
>BADC01000709.1 GCA_000333435.1 Corynebacterium-like bacterium B27
GAGATGTGGATGTGGCAGCTGTTGCCCTCGCGCTCATGAAATTTCGCCATGAAGGTGAGGCTCTTACCGTGGGCGTCGGCGATCTCCTTCGCCCCGTTCTTGTAGATCGAGTGGTGTCGCAGGTGGCCAGCGCCTCGGCGTAGCGGAACGCGATCTCCTGCTGGCCGAAGTTGCACTCGCCCTTCACGCCCTCGGAGTACATGCCCGCCGCATCCATGGCGTTGCGGATGTCGCGCAGCAGCGGCTCCATGCGGGTCGAGGCGAGCACGGCGTAGTCGATGTTGTAGTCGGATGCGGGCGTCAGGTCGCGATAGCCCTTGCGCCAGGCCTCGCGGTAGCCGTCGTCGAACACGATGAACTCGAGCTCGGTGCCGACGAAGGGCACGAGCCCCCGGTCGGCCAGCCGCTCGATCTGCTCGCGCAGGATCTGCCGCGGCGACGCGACCACCGGGGTGCCGTCGAGCCACTGCAGATCGGCCGTGACGATCACGGTGCCCGGGAGCCAGGGCGCGCGCCGCAGCGTCGCGAGGTCGGGGATCATCGCCATGTCGCCGTAGCCGCGCTCCCAGCTCGACATCGCGTACCCGTCGACCGTGTTCATCTCCACGTCCACAGCCAGCAGGTAGTTGCAGCACTCCGCGCCGTGCTCGGCGACGTCTTCGAGGAAGAGCCGCGCCGAGACGCGTTTGCCCACCAGCCGCCCCTGCATGTCGGTGAAGCCGACGAGCACGGTGTCGATCTCGCCCGCCGCGACGGCTGCGCGCAGCTCGTGCAGGTCGAGGAATCCGGTGAGTTCGGCCATCTGGGTCTCCAACTCGATCGTTGTCGAAAAGGGTGTCGCGCCGACCATTACAGCACGGCATCGCACCAGAGCGACATCCGTAATTCGCACGATTGCGCCGCACGCGCGTTGTCCGGTATTGCCAAAGGTTGGTTTTCAGACCTTATTTCCCAGCGCCTTGCGCTAATCTCGTCCAATGGACGCCGCGCGCACACCCGAGGAGTTCTGCATCGACGTGGATGCGAACGGGTCGATCGTGGCCGTCGACGCGGGGACTCTCGACGACCTGCCCGCCGAGATCGTGCAGATCGCCCGGGGCCTCATCGCCGGAGGCGTGTCGCACGCCGCGTTCCTCGCGGCCGCCGTCACGGGCCGGGTGCCGCTCAGCATCCGCATCGAGGTGCGCCGAGGCACCGGCGACGCGGTGGCGACGGTATCGGGGCGCCCCTCCTACGAACTGCCGTACGCCCTCACCCTGCGCGAGCTCGACGTGCTGAGCCTCGTCGCCATCGGTGCCACC
>BADC01000708.1 GCA_000333435.1 Corynebacterium-like bacterium B27
AGCCCGAGCACGCCAGCTAGGAGATGGCCTCCCGCAGGGTGTCGCGACTCACCGAGAGCATGCCGGCGAGCTCCCGCTCGGCCGACAGCCCCGAGCCCGGTGGCACGATGCCCAGACGGATCGACTGCAGCAGGCGCTGCACCGTCTCCTCGAAGGCGTTGCTCGAGCGCCCCGGCCGGAACAGCAGCTCGGCGCTCAGCACGCCGAGCGGCTCAGCGGGAACCCCGGAGGTGACGGACATGTCGGCCAGCTTAGAGCGGCGTCACGTACGCCGAGCTGATTCCACCGTCGATGAGGAAGGTCGACCCCGTGACGAACGAGGAGTCGTTGCTGGCGATGAAGGCGACCGCCGCCGCGAGCTCCCGCGATTCGGCGAACCGGCCCACCGGGATGTGCACCAGCCGGCGCTGCGCGCGCTCCGGGTCTTTCGCGAACAACTCCTGCAGCAGCGGTGTGTTCACCGGGCCCGGGCAGAGTGCGTTCACCCGGATGCCCTGCCGCGCGAACTGCACGCCGAGCTCACTGCTCATCGCCAGAACGCCGCCCTTCGACGCCGTGTACGAGATCTGCGAGGTGGCCGAGCCCAGCACCGCCACGAAGGAGGCCGTGTTGATGATTGGAGCCGCGCTGCTGCGCCACCATGTGCCGGAGCGCCGCGCGCGAGCAGAGGTACACCGACTTCAGGTTGACGTCTTGCACCTTCTCCCAGGCGGGCAGCTCCGTGGTCTCGATCGAGTCGTCGTCGGGCGGGGAGATGCCGGCGTTGTTGAACGCGATGTCGACCGAGCTGTACTCCTCGGCGGCGGTGTCGAACAGCGCGTCGACCTGTTCGCGGTCGGTCACGTCGACCGGCACGAACAGCCCGTCGACGGCCGCGGCCGCGCTCTCGCCCGCGGTGCGATCGCGGTCGCCGATCACGACCCGTGCACCTTCGGCGGCGAGCCGGCGCGCGGTGGCCAGGCCGATGCCGCTGCCGCCGCCCGTGATGACGGCGACGCGGCCGGCGAGGCGCCGGGTCAGGTCGATGGGTTCGATGTCGGTCATGGTCCTCCTCGTGGATGCTGGTGGATGCTCGTGAGCGCGCCTGGGCGCGAGGCTGCGTGCGGTCAGTCGGCCGCGATGAAGACGTTCTTGGTCTCGGTGAAGTGCGTGGGCGCATCCGGCCCGAGCTCCCGCCCGAGCCCCGACTGCTTGAACCCGCCGAACGGGGTGGAGTACCGCACCGACGAGTTCGAGTTCACCGAGAGGTTGCCGGATGCGACGGCCCGCGACGCGCGCAACGCCCGGCCGACATCCCTGGTCCAGATCGAGCCCGAGAGCCCGAACTCGCCGGAGTTCGCCAGCTCCAGCCCCTCCGCCTCGTCGTCGAAGGGCAGCACCACGGCGACCGGGCCGAAGATCTCCTCTCTCACCGTGCGGTCGTCGCGCTCGGGCGTGAGCACGGTGGGTGCGAACCAGAAGCCGGGGCCCTCGGGCGCCGAACCGCGGAAGGCCACCGGCGCCCCGTCGGGCACGAATGCGGCGACGGCGTCACGGTGGGCGCGCGACACGAGCGGCCCCACCTCGGTCGCCTCCGACGCCGGGTCGCCCACGACGACCCGCGCGGTGGCGGCCTCGAACAGCTCCATGAACCGGTCGTAGACGCTCCGCTGCACGAGCACGCGGCTGCGGGCGCAGCAGTCCTGGCCGGCGTTGTCGAACACCGCGTAGGGAGCTGCCGCCGCGGCCTTCTCGAGGTCGGCGTCGTCGAACACGAGGTTGGCGCTCTTGCCGCCAAGCTCGAGCGTGACCCGCTTCACCTGCGCCGCGCATCCCGCCATGATCTGCTTGCCCACCTCGGTCGACCCGGTGAACACCACCTTGCGCACGGTCGGATTGGTGACGAATCGTTCGCCGACGACCGAGCCCCGGCCCGGCAGCACCTGGAAGAGGTGCTCCGGCAACCCCGATTCGAGCGCGAGCTCGGCGAGACGGATGCTCGTCAGCGGCGTCCACTCCGCGGGCTTCAGCACAACAGCGTTGCCGGCGGCGAGCGCGGGCGCGAAGCCCCAGGCGGCGATCGTCATCGGGAAGTTCCACGGCGTGATCACGCCGACCACGCCGAGCGGCTCGTGGAAGGTGACGTCGAGGCCGCCGGCCACCGGGATCTGCTGCCCGATCAACCGCTCCGGCGCCGCCGAGTAGTACTCGAGCACGTCGCGCACGTGCCCGGCCTCCCAGCGGGCCTGACCGACCGGATGCCCGGAGTTCACCACCTCGAGCTGCGCGAGTTCCTCGACCGCCCCGTCGACGGCCGCCGCGAACCGGCGCAGCGCCCTGGCCCGGTCGGCCGGCGCGACCGCCGCCCATTCGCGCTGCGCGACGGCGGCGAGCGCGATGCGCTCGTCGCTCTGCTCGGCGCTCAGATGCTCGACGGTCGTCACGACCGACTCGTCGGCGGGGTTGACGACGGTGTAGCTCATCTCTCGGTCCTCGTCTGTTCGGCGATCTGGGGAAGCGGATGCGCACTCGGTTGCCGCCCCGCGAGCCGTCGCCGGCGCGCCGCGTCGACCAGCCCGGCGAACAGCCGCCGATCGGCGGCGTCCTCCTCCGGGTGCCATTGCACGGCCACCCCGAACGGCGACGACGGCAGCTCGACGGCCTCCACCACGCCCTCCGCGGTGCACGCGGTCACCACGAGCCCGTCGGCGACCTGGTCGAGCGCCTGGTGGTGGTAGAGCTGCACGTCGAGCGGGTCGGCCGCGTCGCCGAGGGTGCGGGCCAGCAGGGTGCCGGGCGCGACCGCGACCCGGCCGGTACCGAACACGGCGGCGCCTGGCTGGTACCCCTCGTGTCCCACGTGGTCGGGCAGGTGCTGCACGAGGGTGCCGCCGAGCGCGACGTTGAGCATCTGCGCACCCCGGCAGATGCCGAGGAAGGGCAGGTCGGTCTCGATCGCCGCGCGCAGCAGCGCGTCCTCCCAGTCGTCGCGGTCGGTGCGCGGAGCGCCGGTGCGCGGGTGCGGCTCCTGCCCGTAGCGGCGGGGGTCGACATCCGCTCCCCCGGAGACGATGAGCCCGTCGAGCCGGGCGAGCACCGCGCGGGCGATGTCGTCGTCGACCGGCTGCGGGGGCAGCAGCACGGCGATGCCGCCGGCATCCGTCACCGCACTGAGGTACACCTCGGGCAGGAACGACGCCCGCACGTCCCACACCCCGGTCTGGGCCTGCTCGAGGTAGGTGGTGACCCCGATGACCGGTCGATCAGAGCCGTTCGAAACCACGGACCCGCTCCCAGTCGGTGACGGCCGCCTCGAAGGCGGTGAGTTCGACGCGGGCGTTGTTGACGTAGTGCGCCACCATCTCCTCGCCGAACGCGGCGAGCGCGATCTCCGACGAGGCGAACAGCTCCGCGGGTCGC
>BADC01000707.1 GCA_000333435.1 Corynebacterium-like bacterium B27
CGCATCCGGTGTTCGTGGATGCGGTGAGCCGGCAGGCCGCCACGCTCGCCCACGTCTCGAACTACTTCTCCACCCCGCCGCAGCTCGAGCTGGCTGAGCGGCTGAAGCGCATCACGGGTGCGGGGGAGGGCGGCCGGGCCTACTTCTGCAACTCGGGTGCCGAGGCGAACGAGGCCGCGTTCAAGCTGGCACGCCTCAACTCCACCGCGCAGCGGCGCACCATCGTCGCGCTGCACAACGGTTTCCACGGCCGCACGATGGGTGCGCTGGCGCTCACCGGCAAGCCGGCCATGCGCGAGCCGTTCGAGCCGATGCCCGGCGGGGTCGTGCACATCGACACCACCATCGAGGCGCTGGAAGCCGCGATCGACGACTCGGTCGCCGCCCTCTTCGTCGAGCCGATCAAGGGCGAGGCCGGGGTGCTCGAACTGCCGCCCGGATTCCTCCGGCGTGCGCGCGAGTTGACGGAGCGGCACGGCGTGCTGCTCGTGCTCGACGAGATCCAGACCGGCGTCGGCCGCACCGGTTCCTGGTTCTCGTACCAGAACGAGGGCGTGCAACCGGATGCGGTCACTCTCGCCAAGGGCATCGCCGGCGGTTTCCCGATCGGTGCGCTCGTGACCTTCGGCTGGGCCTCCGATCTCTTCTCCCGCGGCCAGCACGGCAGCACCTTCGGGGGTAACCCCCTGGCGACGGCCACCGCGAACGCGGTGCTCGGCGAGATCGAGTCGGCCGGACTGGTCGAGAACGCGGCTCGGCGCGGGGCCGAGCTCCGCGCCCTGATCGCCGGCCTCGACTCGCCGCTGATCGACGAGGTGCGCGGCCAAGGCCTCCTCATCGGCATCGGCCTCCGCGAACCCGTCGCCGGAGCGATCGCGGATGCGGCGCTCGCGAACGGACTCATCATCAACGCCCCCAACGACGAGAGCCTGCGCATCGCGCCCCCGCTCATCATCGGTGACGACGAGGTGCGCGTGTTCGGTGAGCGCCTGCGCCGCGCCTTCGACGCGGTCGCGACCGACTGAGTCGCGTCGGCGTCGGCCGATCTCGCTATCCTGAACACCTCACCCATCAACCCGAGGCGAACCGAACCATGACCAGGCACTTCCTCCGCGACGACGACATCACGCCCGCCGAACAGCGGCAGATCCTCGACCTGGCGGTGCAGCTGAAGCGCGATCGCTTCCAGGCCAAGCCTCTGGCCGGGCCGCAGACCGTCGCGGTCATCTTCGACAAGTCGTCCACCCGGACACGCGTCTCCTTCGCCGTCGGGATCGCCGATCTCGGTGGTGTTCCGCTCATCATCTCCACGGCGTCGAGCCAGCTCGGCGGTAAGGAGACGGCCTCCGACACCGCGCGGGTGCTGGAGCGGCAGGTGGCCGCCATCGTCTGGCGCACCTACGCCCAGGCCGGGCTCGAGGAGATGGCGGCCGGCACACGCGTGCCGGTGGTGAACGCCCTCTCCGACGACTTCCACCCCTGTCAGCTCCTCGCCGACTTCCTCACGATCCGCGAGCACCGCGGCGAACTCGCCGGCCTCACTGTCGCGTTCCTCGGCGACGGGCGGAGCAACATGGCGCAGTCGTACCTGCTCGCCGGAGCGACCGCGGGCATGCACGTGCGGGTGGCGAGCCCGGCGCAGTACTCGCCCGATGCATCCGTCGTGGCGGATGCGGAGCGGCGCGCCCTCGAGACCGGTGGCTCCGTGGCGGTGCTCGCCGACCCGGCCGAAGCCGCGGCGGGAGCCGACGTCATCGTGACCGACACCTGGGTGTCGATGGGCAAAGAAGACGAGAAGGCCGCGCGGGTGAAGACCTTCGGCGACTACCAGGTCGATGCGGCGATGATGGCGCGAGCGAAGGTCGACGCGCTCTTCCTGCATTGCTTGCCGGCCGACCGCGGCTACGAGGTGACCGCCGAGGTGATCGACGGTCCGCAGAGCGTGATCTGGGACGAGGCGGAGAACCGGCTGCACGCTCAGAAGGCGCTGCTGGTGTGGTTGTTCGAGCAGAACGAGCAGACCGCTCCCGCCCGGAAGGCGGGCTTCTGATGGCCGACGAGGTCGCGAACCGCGCCGCGGAGGCCGGGGCGCTCTGGGGCGGCCGCTTCGCCGGCGGCCCCGCGCCCGAACTCGCCGAACTGAGCCGCTCCACGCACTTCGACTGGCAGCTCGCGCAGTACGACATCGCCGGCTCCCGCGCCCACGCCCGCGCGCTCGCTCGGGCCGGCTACCTCGACGAGGCCGAGCTGGCCGGCATGCTCGAGGCGCTCGACCGTCTCGCGGAGGCCGTCGACAGTGGCAGCTTCGCCCCGCTGCCGACGGATGAAGACGTGCACTCGGCACTCGAACGCGGGCTGATCGAGTACTCCGGCCCCGAGCTCGGCGGCAAGCTCCGCGCGGGTCGCAGCCGCAACGACCAGATCGCCACCCTGGTGCGCATGCTGCTGCGCGACCACGCGGCCACGCTGACGCGGCTGCTCGTCGACCTCATCGACGCGACGGCGTCGCAGGCCGACGCGACCTTCGGCGCCATCCTGCCCGGCCGCACCCACCTGCAGCACGCGCAACCGGTGCTGCTCGCCCACCAGCTGCTGGCGCATTGCTGGCCCCTGGTGCGCGACATCGAGCGGCTGCGGGACTGGGATGCGCGGGCCGACGCCTCGCCCTACGGCTCCGGCGCCCTGGCCGGCAACACGCTCGGCCTCGACGCCGAGCTCGTCGCGCGCGATCTCGGCTTCGCTCGCGGCGTCGAGAACTCGATCGACGGTACGGCCGCGCGCGACCTGGTGGCCGAGTTCGCCTACGTCACGGCCCAGATCGGCATCGACCTCTCCCGCTTCGCGGAGGAGATCATCATCTGGAACACGAAGGAGTTCGGTTTCGTCACCCTCTCGGACTCGTACTCCACGGGTTCATCGATCATGCCGCAGAAGAAGAACCCCGACATCGCCGAGCTCGCCCGCGGCAAAGCCGGCCGGCTCATCGGCAACCTCGCGGGCCTGCTGGCGACCTTGAAGGGTCTGCCGCTCGCCTACAACCGCGACCTGCAAGAAGACAAAGAGCCCGTCTTCGACTCGATCAAGACCCTCGAAGTCCTGCTGCCGGCGTTCACCGGCATGGTCGCCACCCTCACCTTCCACACCGAGCGGATGGCCGAGCTCGCGCCGCAGGGCTTCTCCCTGGCGACGGATGTGGCCGAATGGCTGGTGAAGCAGCACGTCACATTCCGCGACGCCCACGAGATCACCGGCGCGCTGGTGAAGTTCGCCGAAGATCACGACCTCGAGCTCGACGAGGTGAGCGACGAGCAGTTCGCCGCCATCTCACCGCATCTCACCCCCGAGGTGCGCTCGGTGCTCACCATCGAGGGGTCGGTGGCGAGTCGCGACGGCTCCGGGGGCACGGCCGGCGTCCGGGTGCGCGAGCAGCTCGCCGCCCTGACCGAGCGTGTGCGCTCGTTGCTCGCACAGACCGAGTCCTTGCCAGGAGGCGCCTCATGAGCACGCCCAAACCACCCCAGCCCTCCTCGGGAAAGCCGCCCAGAGAACCGGGCGACCCCGGGTTCTGGCGTCGCCCGCTGCCGAACCGGGTGGTGTGGCTGATCATCGCCCTCGCAGCCGTCGTCGTCGTCGCGGGCGTGGTCGTCAGCCTCTCGCTCGGCGTGCGGCTGTTCTGAGCCGGCCCGCCGCGTCGTGATCGACCTCTCCCGTTCGTCGCTCGAGATCGCGCCGCTGCTGCTCGGCGCGGTGTTCCGGCACGACTCTCCGGCCGGCGCGGTGGCCATCCGCATCACCGAGGTCGAGGCCTACATCGGCGACGGCCTCGACCCCGGCTCACATGCCTTCCGGGGCAAGACCGCCCGCAACGCCGTGATGTACGGCGAGCCAGGTCACCTCTACACGTACTTCACCTACGGGATGCACGTGTGCGCCAACGTGGTGTGCTCGCCCGCCGGGGAGGCGACGGCGGTGCTCCTTCGTGGCGGGGAGGTGATCGAGGGCCTCGACCTCGCGCGCGAGCGCCGCACGACCGCGAAGAACGATGCCGAGCTGGCGCGTGGGCCGGCTCGCCTGGTGCGCGCGCTGGGAATCGCGATGACCGACAACGGTGCGCCACTCGACCGTGCGCCGTTCGCGCTCGAGTTCCCGGCGGAGCCGGTGTCCGGCGTCGCGACGAGCCTGCGCACCGGCGTGAGCGGCCCCGGCGGCCGCGCCCCCTTCGAGTGGCGGTACTACCTCGCCGGTGACCCGACGGTCTCGCCGTACAAGCGGCATCCGAAAGCCTGACGACGACCGCGCTGGTAGGCTCGGATACCGTGTCAGATACCGCCATCCCACCCGCTATCGAGCAGCAGAACGACCCGTCGTTCGACGACGTCTGGGATGAACTGGTCTATCGCGGACTGGTGCACGTCTCCACTGATCCGGTGGAGTTGAAGGCCCTGCTGGCCGGGCCGCCGATCACCTTCTACTGCGGCTTCGACCCCACGGCACCCAGCCTTCACCTCGGCAATCTCGTGCAGCTGCTCGTGATGCGCCGGCTGCAGCTCGCCGGGCACAAGCCGCTCGGTCTGGTCGGTGGCTCGACGGGCCTGATCGGCGACCCGAGACCGAGCGCCGAGCGCACCCTCAACACCAAGGACACCGTGGCCGAGTGGGTGGGCTACCTGCAAGCACAGGTGTCCCGGTTCCTCAGCCCCGAGGGCGAGAACGCCGTACGGCTGGTGAACAACCTCGACTGGACGGCGCCGCTGTCGGCCATCGACTTCCTCCGCGACATCGGCAAGCACTTCCGCGTGGGCACGATGCTGAAGAAAGACGCGGTGTCGGCCCGCCTCAACTCGGATGCGGGCATCAGCTACACCGAGTTCAGCTACCAGATCCTGCAGGGCATGGACTACCTCGAGCTCTACCGGAGCTACGGTTGCGTGCTGCAGACCGGGGGCAGTGACCAGTGGGGCAACCTCACGAGCGGAACGGATCTCATCCATCGCGCCGAGCACGCCAGCGTGCACGCGATCGGCACCCCGCTCATCACGAACTCCGACGGCACGAAGTTCGGCAAGAGCGAGGGCAACGCCATCTGGCTCGATCCGGCGCTCACGAGTCCCTACGCGTTCTACCAGTTCTGGCTCAACACCGACGACGCCGACGTGATCGACCGCTTGAAGATCTTCTCGTTCCGGTCGCGGGCCGAGATCGAGCGACTGGCGAAGGCGGTGGCCGAGGAACCCTTCCGGCGGGAGGCGCAGCGCGCGCTCGCCTACGAGGTGACGGCCCTGGTGCACGGCGTGCCCGCGACCGAGGCGGCCATCGCCGCCGCGGCGGCTCTGTTCGGTCAGGGTGATCTTGCCGACTTGGATGCCGGCACCTTGGGAGCCGCCATCGCCGAACTCCCTCGCGCGGATGCGCTTCCCGAGACACTCGTCATCGAAGCGCTGGTGGACACCGGGCTCGTCTCGAGTCTGGGGGAGGGCCGTCGCGCCATCGCCCAGGGCGGGGTCTACCTGAACAACGCGAAGGTGACCGACGACACAGCGAGCTTCGCGGGCAACAGCTTGGCCGGCGGATACGCGGTGCTCCGCCGTGGCAAGAAGACGCTCGCCGGCGTCTCGATCCGCTGAATCACGCGGCGACACGCCCGGGATGCAGCGCAATTTGGCAGCCCACGAAATCTCCGCGTAATCTTCTAACTCGTCACCCCAAAGGTGCGGAAAGCGGAAGAGCTTACCGGCCTCAAGAGGGACCATCCCATAAGCCTCACGGCACACTTTCCCTGGTGGAATTGTGCCCGAGCGCTTAGGATGTAAAGACCCCATTCTCCAGGAGATCGGCTGAAAACGTCGATTTGACACTGAGAAAGAGAGTGGTAGGGTTGAGAAGTTGCCTCGGAGCAACGCAAACCAGTGAGAACACTAAGTTCCCTGCGCAGCGGCTCCCGACGACATCGAGATCCTGACCTTCAAAGTCTGGGCTTTGTTTGGTGCGCCGAGATTCATCTCGACAGCGAAAAACAGCCGATTTGACACGGAGATCGAAACAAGTAATATAGAGAAGTTGCCTGAAACGAAAGCCGAAAGGCCTGGTATTCAGAGCATCCGATCCTTGAGAACTCAACAGCGTGCACAATGTCAAATGCCAAAAACCCCGGCTGACTTCGGTCAGCAGGGATTCCTTTGGAAAACATTTAGAACAACAAAGCAAGTCAGTAATGATTTGTTCTGTCAGTTTCAAACTTGCAGTCACGTCGACCTATTCCGGTCACGTGTTCTGTGCGTAAACATTTACGGAGAGTTTGATCCTGGCTCAGGACGAACGCTGGCGGCGTGCTTAACACATGCAAGTCGAACGGTGAAAGAGGAGCTTGCTCCTCTGGATCAGTGGCGAACGGGTGAGTAACACGTGAGTAACCTGCCCTTGACTCTGGGATAAGCGTTGGAAACGACGTCTAATACCGGATACGAACCGCGAAGGCATCTTCTGCGGTTGGAAAGAATTTCGGTCAAGGATGGACTCGCGGCCTATCAGCTTGTTGGTGAGGTAATGGCTCACCAAGGCGACGACGGGTAGCCGGCCTGAGAGGGTGACCGGCCACACTGGGACTGAGACACGGCCCAGACTCCTACGGGAGGCAGCAGTGGGGAATATTGCACAATGGGCGCAAGCCTGATGCAGCAACGCCGCGTGAGGGATGACGGCCTTCGGGTTGTAAACCTCTTTTAGTAGGGAAGAAGCGAAAGTGACGGTACCTGCAGAAAAAGCACCGGCTAACTACGTGCCAGCAGCCGCGGTAATACGTAGGGTGCAAGCGTTGTCCGGAATTATTGGGCGTAAAGAGCTCGTAGGCGGTTTGTCGCGTCTGCTGTGAAAACTGGAGGCTCAACCTCCAGCCTGCAGTGGGTACGGGCAGACTAGAGTGCGGTAGGGGAGATTGGAATTCCTGGTGTAGCGGTGGAATGCGCAGATATCAGGAGGAACACCGATGGCGAAGGCAGATCTCTGGGCCGTAACTGACGCTGAGGAGCGAAAGCGTGGGGAGCGAACAGGATTAGATACCCTGGTAGTCCACGCCGTAAACGTTGGGAACTAGATGTGGGGACCATTCCACGGTCTCCGTGTCGCAGCTAACGCATTAAGTTCCCCGCCTGGGGAGTACGGCCGCAAGGCTAAAACTCAAAGGAATTGACGGGGGCCCGCACAAGCGGCGGAGCATGCGGATTAATTCGATGCAACGCGAAGAACCTTACCAAGGCTTGACATATACGAGAACGGGCCAGAAATGGTCAACTCTTTGGACACTCGTAAACAGGTGGTGCATGGTTGTCGTCAGCTCGTGTCGTGAGATGTTGGGTTAAGTCCCGCAACGAGCGCAACCCTCGTTCTATGTTGCCAGCACGTAATGGTGGGAACTCATAGGAGACTGCCGGGGTCAACTCGGAGGAAGGTGGGGATGACGTCAAATCATCATGCCCCTTATGTCTTGGGCTTCACGCATGCTACAATGGCCGGTACAAAGGGCTGCAATACCGTAAGGTGGAGCGAATCCCAAAAAGCCGGTCTCAGTTCGGATTGAGGTCTGCAACTCGACCTCATGAAGTCGGAGTCGCTAGTAATCGTGGATCAGCAACGCCACGGTGAATACGTTCCCGGGCCTTGTACACACCGCCCGTCAAGTCATGAAAGTCGGTAACACCCGAAGCCGGTGGCCCAACCCTTGTGGAGGGAGCCGTCGAAGGTGGGATCGGTGATTAGGACTAAGTCGTAACAAGGTAGCCGTACCGGAAGGTGCGGCTGGATCACCTCCTTTCTAAGGAGCATCTACCTGGCTCGCAAGAGTCAGGTCAGAGGCCAGATCGAGACGAATGTTCTCGCTGGTAGCTCATGGGTGGAACATTGACATTGGTGCAGTAAGAGCCGGCTAGACGCCAGTACGACCTTCGGGTTTGGAACACGTCTTGCCGGGGGAGACTGCACATGCACGCTGTTGGGTCCTGAGGGACCGGATCTTCTGCTTCGGCAGATGGACTGAACCTCAGGGCCTTTTCTTGTCTCGCAGCAGCGAGGCGCGGAAGGGTACCGCCCGTACTTTGAGAACTACACAGTGGACGCGAGCATCTTAGATTCAGGACTTTGTCCTGGATCACAAAGATCAACAAGCACTTTCGAGTGCTAGTAGATCATTGGTCAATTTTTCTAACGAAAGATCGATTCAAACTCATGTGATTTCAAGTTTCTAAGAGCAAACGGTGGATGCCTTGGCATCTGGAGCCGAAGAAGGACGTATAAATCTGCGATAAGCCTCGGGGAGCTGATAATAGAGCTTTGATCCGAGGATTTCCGAATGGGGAAACCCCGCTGGGCCCGCAAGGTGACCCAGTGACTCCCGCCTGAATATATAGGGCGGGTAGAGGGAACGTGGGGAAGTGAAACATCTCAGTACCCACAGGAAGAGAAAGCAAAAGCGATTCCGTTAGTAGTGGCGAGCGAAACCGGAAGAGGCTAAACCGATCATGTGTGATAGCCGGCAGGCGTTGCATGGTCGGGGTTGCGGGACTTTTCTGCTGATTCTGCCGAACAGCGAGCGTTACAACGCAATATAGACGAATGGCATTGAAAGGCCAGTCATAGAGGGTGCCAACCCCGTAGTCGAAATGTTGCAATGGCGCGAAGAGTATCCCAAGTAGCACGGGGCCCGAGAAATCCCGTGTGAATCTGTCAGGACCACCTGATAAGCCTAAATACTCCCAGATGACCGATAGCGGACAAGTACCGTGAGGGAAAGGTGAAAAGTACCCCGGGAGGGGAGTGAAATAGTACCTGAAACCGTTTGCTTACAAACCGTTGGAGCACCCTTGTTGGTGTGACAGCGTGCCTTTTGAAGAATGAGCCTGCGAGTTAGTGATATGTGGCGAGGTTAACCCGTGAGGGGCAGCCGTAGCGAAAGCGAGTCTTAATAGGGCGAATCAGTCGCATGTTCTAGACCCGAAGCGAAGTGATCTATCCATGGCCAGGTTGAAGCGACGGTAAGACGTCGTGGAGGACCGAACCCACTTCAGTTGAAAATGGAGGGGATGAGCTGTGGATAGGGGTGAAAGGCCAATCAAACTTCGTGATAGCTGGTTCTCTCCGAAATGCATTTAGGTGCAGCGTTGCGTGTTTCTTGCCGGAGGTAGAGCTACTGGATAGCCGATGGGCCCCAAAAGGTTACTGACGTTAGCCAAACTCCGAATGCCGGTAAGTGAGAGCGCAGCAGTGAGACGGTGGGGGATAAGCTTCATCGTCGAGAGGGAAACAACCCAGACCACCAAATAAGGTCCCTAAGCGCGTGCTAAGTGGGAAAGGATGTGGAGTTGCACAGACAACCAGGAGGTTGGCTTAGAAGCAGCCACCCTTGAAAGAGTGCGTAATAGCTCACTGGTCAAGTGATTCCGCGCCGACAATGTAACGGGGCTCAAGCACGCCACCGAATTTGTGGCATTTATGTTAGTGACAGGCCTTCGTGGTCCAGTTGCATAGATGGGTAGGAGAGCGTCGTGTGGCGAGTGAAGCGGCGGTGTAAACCAGCCGTGGACGCCACACGAGTGAGAATGCAGGCATGAGTAGCGAAAGACGGGTGAGAAACCCGTCCTCCGAAAGACCAAGGGTTCCAGGGCCAGGTTAATCCGCCCTGGGTAAGTCGGGACCTAAGGCGAGGCCGACAGGCGTAGTCGATGGACAACGGGTTGATATTCCCGTACTGACGAAGAACCGCCCAAGCCAATCCAGTAGTGCTAAGAGTCCTAACCCGGACAGATGGATCCCTTCGGGGTGAAGCAGTCCGGTCTAACGCTCGAACCCGTCTGGTGCGGTTAGCGTATTAACAGGTGTGACGCAGGAAGGTAGCTGAGCCGGGCGATGGTTGTCCCGGTCTAAGGATGTAGGGCAGAAGATAGGCAAATCCGTCTTCTATATAGCCTGAGACCCGATGGGTAGTCCTCACGGACGAAATCAGTGATCCTATGCTGCCAAGAAAAGCATCGACGCGAGGTTCCAGTCACCCGTACCCCAAACCGACTCAGGTGGTCAGGTAGAGAATACCAAGGAGATCGAGAGAATCGTGGTTAAGGAACTCGGCAAAATGCCCCCGTAACTTCGGGAGAAGGGGGGCCTGAGGCGTGAAGGGATTTACTCCTGGAGCGTTTGAAGGCCGCAGAGACCAGTGGGAAGCGACTGTTTACTAAAAACACAGGTCCGTGCCAAGTCGCAAGACGATGTATACGGACTGACGCCTGCCCGGTGCTGGAAGGTTAAGAGGAACGGTTAGCCGCAAGGCGAAGCTGAGAATTTAAGCCCCAGTAAACGGCGGTGGTAACTATAACCATCCTAAGGTAGCGAAATTCCTTGTCGGGTAAGTTCCGACCTGCACGAATGGCGTAACGACTTCCCAGCTGTCTCAACCGCGAACTCGGCGAAATTGCACTACGAGTAAAGATGCTCGTTACGCGCAGCAGGACGGAAAGACCCCGTGACCTTTACTACAGCTTGGTATTGGTGTTCGGTGTGGCTTGTGTAGGATAGGTGGGAGACTTTGAAGCTTGGACGCTAGTTCAGGTGGAGTCATTGTTGAAATACCACTCTGGTCACTCTGGATATCTAACTTCGAACCGTAATCCGGTTCAGGGACAGTGCCTGGTGGGTAGTTTAACTGGGGCGGTTGCCTCCTAAAAAGTAACGGAGGCGCCCAAAGGTTCCCTCAATCTGGTTGGCAATCAGATGGCGAGTGTAAGTGCACAAGGGAGCTTGACTGTGAGACTGACAAGTCGAGCAGGGACGAAAGTCGGGACTAGTGATCCGGCAGTGGCTTGTGGAAGCGCTGTCGCTCAACGGATAAAAGGTACCTCGGGGATAACAGGCTGATCTTGCCCAAGAGTCCATATCGACGGCATGGTTTGGCACCTCGATGTCGGCTCGTCGCATCCTGGGGCTGGAGTAGGTCCCAAGGGTTGGGCTGTTCGCCCATTAAAGCGGTACGCGAGCTGGGTTTAGAACGTCGTGAGACAGTTCGGTCCCTATCCGCTGCGCGCGTAGGAAATTTGAAAGGATCTGACCCTAGTACGAGAGGACCGGGTTGGACGAACCTCTGGTGTGTCAGTTGTTCCGCCAGGAGCACCGCTGATTAGCTACGTTCGGGATGGATAACCGCTGAAAGCATCTAAGCGGGAAGCCGGCCTTGAGATGAGATTTCCATACCTTCGGGTGAGAGGCTCCCAGCTAGACTACTGGGTTGATAGGCAGGATGTGGAAGCGAGGACTAAAGACTCGTGGAGCTGACCTGTACTAATAAGCCGATAACTTGATAATCACTACACTCATACATGTTGTAAGGCTGGTATGAGTGGCCTAGATTGCTTGCGTCCACTATGTGGTTCTCGATGTACGGTCGAGAACTGAACAAATCAGCACTCTGCTAGTTGAGCTGCTGGTTGTTCGATTCACTTTGATACATCAATAGTGTTTCGGCGGCCATAGCGAGAGGGAAACGCCCGGTCACATTCCGAACCCGGAAGCTAAGACTCTCTGCGCCGATGGTACTGCAAGGGGGACCTTGTGGGAGAGTAGGACACCGCCGGACTTCTTTGTGAAATGGCCACCCAGTGATGGGTGGCCATTTTGCGTTAAGTCCGGGTTCCAGCCGCCGAATGAGTGCCTGAGGAGGATCCACGTGACTGACAACGACGAGGAGAAGTCGCGCGACGACGCGCGGTCGAAGCGTGGGGACAGTGACCGCCGTCCACCGAAGAAGGACTCCTCACCGAAGAGGGCGCCCGGAGATCGGCCTGCTCGTCCGCACGGCAGTCGGCCCGTTCGGAGTGGGGATTCGGAGAAGCGCCCGTTCGCCCCGCGCCGTGAGGGCAGTTCACGGCCCGAGCGCGGTGCGCGTCCTGAGCGCGGCGGTCGGCCTGAGCGCAGCGGTCGGCCTGAGGGTGGTGGCCGGCCTGAGCGTGCCGGTCGGCCTGAGCGTGCCGGTCGGCCCGAGCGCCCGGGCGGCGCCGACCGCGCGGGCCGGCCGGACCGCGGCCGCGGCGACGAGCGTCGGTTGTGGACGAAGGATGGGAAGCCGGCTCGGAACGACAAGAGTGCGTCCCGGTTCGAGCGGCCGCCGCTGACCGAGGAGGAGCTGCGTGCGCGTGAATTGCGCGCCGTGCGTCCTCGCCATGACGATCCCGCAATCCCCGCCGATGTCACGGGTCGCGACCTGGACAAGGTGGCGCGGAACGAGTTGAAGACGCTCAACAAGGAGAATGCCGAGGAGGTCGCGCGGCACCTGGTGATGGCCGGACGCCTCATCGACGAGGATCCCGCACTGGCGCACCAGCACGCGCTCTCTGCCGCCCGGCGGGCTGGTCGCATCGCTGTCGTGCGCGAGACGCTCGCCATCACCGCCTACGCCACCGGAGATTTCGCTCTCGCGCTGCGGGAGCTCCGCACCTATCGGCGCATCTCCGGGTCGAACGAACAACTCGCCCTGATGATCGACAGCGAGCGGGGGATGGGCCGGCCCGAACGTGCGCTCGAAGAGGGACGCGCGGTTCTGCGGTCGACGCTCTCGGTGCCGTCGCAGGTGGCCGTTGCCATCGCGATGTCCGGCGCGCGTCTCGACCTCGGTCAGACGGAGGCCGCACTCACGGAGCTCGAGATCCCGCAGCTGAAGCCCGACGTCGCGTACTCCTACAGTCCCGCGTTGTTCGACGCCTACGCCGAGGTGCTGGCCGAACTCGGGCAGGACGAGGAGTCCGCGCGCTGGCGCGAGCGAGCAGAACGTGCCGACGTCGCACTGAACGGCGATGCCGATGACACCATCGAGGTTTTCGAGGAAGAGGACGATGAGTCTGTTCAGGCCGAAGAGGACTGATTCGGTGTTGCCGCTCGACGGTGTCGACGCCGTACTGGCCGATCTCGACGGGGTGGTCTACCAAGGGCCGGAGCCCATTCCCCATGCGGTCGACGCGCTGTCGCGCGTCTCCGCCGAGGGTCTCCGCACGGGTTACATCACGAACAACGCCTCGCGCACCGACGCGCAGGTCGCCGAGCACCTGAGCGGCTTCGGCCTGAGCGTCGCCCCCGCCGACGTGGTGACCTCGCCGCAGGCCGCGATGCGTGTCATGCGCACCCTCATCGAGCCCGGTGCGACGGTGCTCGTCGTGGGCGGGGTCGGTCTCGTCACCGAGGTGGAGAAGGCCGGGTTCGTGGTGACCCGGCAGGCATCCGATCATCCGGCCGCCGTGGTGCAGGGCTTCGCGCCGGAGGTGGGCTGGACCCAGCTCGCCGAGGCCAGCTTCGCGCTGCATGACCCGAGCGTGCACTGGGTGGCCACCAACACCGACTGGACGATCCCGGTCGCGGGCGGGATCGCCCCCGGCAACGGCACCCTCGTGTCGGCCGTGCACACCGCCGTCGGGCGACTGCCGGTGGTGGCGGGCAAACCCGAGTCACCCATCTTCGAGGTGGCGCTGGAGCGCTTCGGTGCCTCGCACGCGGCCTTCATCGGCGACCGGCTCGACACCGACACACTGGGTGCCAAGCGTGCCGGGCTCCGCGCCATCCACGTGCTCACCGGGATCGACCGGGCCAAGCAGCTGCTCGCGGCGCCGCAGGGGTCGCGGCCGGACTTCATCCTGGCCGACCTCCGGCAACTGTTCGAGCCCTACCCGGTCACCCAGACGTCGAAGGACGGCTCCGAGACGTCGGTGGGGGCATCCGTGGTGCGGATGAAAGGGCACGTGGTGCGCGTGGTCACGGCCGGCGACTCCACCACCGACCTCGTGCGTGCCGGTTCCGCGGCGATCTGGAACTCGGGGATGTCGATCCATGCGCTCGACGTCGACCCGGCGCTCTACAGCTGAGTCGCGCCGCCCGCTGCGGTGTCGGATGCGCGGGGTACGCTGAACGGGTGAACACCGACG
>BADC01000706.1 GCA_000333435.1 Corynebacterium-like bacterium B27
ATCTCGAACACCCCGGTGCCGCTCGCGGCGATCTTGTTCACGGGCTCGACGATGGTGCCCGCGGTCGAGGCGGTGACGCCGGCGATGTCCCAGGTCTTGTTGGCGGCGGAGTCGAGCGACGCGCGCTGCTTGTTGCCGTCGCCCTGGCCGTCGATCCAGGTGAGGTCGACACCGAAGATGTCGCACCAGTGCTGCATGGTGTCGCGCCCCTGCGAGTACCAGGAGACGGTGAGCGCGCCGTTGGTGCCGAGCATCTTGAGGCCCTTGCCGGCGCCGTCGAGGGCGTTCGCGACATCCGCCGGGCTCTCCGGGCTGTAGTTGGCGAGGAAGCCGCCGCCCACGGCGACGGCGACGGCGCCGAGGCCGACGCGTTTGATCAGCTGGCGGCGGTCGACCCCCTTGTGGGCGTTGATCATCTCGCGCGCCTCGGCGGTGGCCTCCGCGTAGCGGGCCTGGTGCGCCGCGTCGTTGATGAGGGACGGATCGCCGTGGGACGGACTGCCACCGGCCGGGGCGGCCGGCGTGGATTCGGGGTTCGAGTCGTTCATGATTCTCCCAGCGCTACGGGCAGCTCTGCCCGGCCCACTGCTTCGTGGGGTGCCACCTGTCTACCCGTCGCTCCGGCGCACCACGACTACCGAAAATCGCACGCACCCATCGAAGAAAACTATGGCTACATCCGTCGAGGCATAGCCGGTGACTATACCCGGATGCCCTTTTCGATATTTGTGCGCGGCGCCCGCTGCGGCGAGTTTGGAAAGGCGCCACCCGGCGCGAACCACATCGAAGGAGATGGCATCCGTGCAGGCATTCGTGATGACCGAGGTCGGTCGAGGCGCCCGAGAAACGGTCGCCGACGCCACCCCCCGAGTCGGCGAGATCGTGCTCGCGCGGGACTACTCCGGTGTCTGCGGAA
>BADC01000705.1 GCA_000333435.1 Corynebacterium-like bacterium B27
TTCGGGCGGCACCCCGGGCGGCAGGCTGCCCGTGCACACCAGCGCCGCAGCCCCGGGCAAGGCGGCGAGAGCGGCGTCGCGCACGGCGGCCAGTTCGGCCGCATCGAGCTCCGGCCCGGCGGCGTTGTAGACGGTGGCGTCGTCGGGCGCCGACTCGTCGACGAGCACCTCGTTCGTCCGCGTCCAGCCCGAGATACGCACCGTCGACTGCGACAGCCCTTCCGCAGCGAGCAGTGCGGCCTGGAGATCTCCGGTCGGCCCGCCGAGTGGCCCCACCAGCAGGGGGTCGATCGGCTCGATCACCGACGGCCCGGCCGATGGCAGCGCGAAATCCGCCGTGCCGAGCTGCCGCAGCACCCGCGCGACGTTCACGCCCTTGCCGCCGGCGAGGGTCTCGCTGCGTTCCAGCCGGTGCACCGTGCCCGGGCGGTTGCGGCGCACCACGAGCAGGCGCTCGATGGCCGGGTTGAGTGACGCGAGCACGACCCTCATTGCACTCCTGCCCGTCGCGCCTCGTGTGCAGCCCGGGCGAGCAGCGCCGCTCCGGTCGCCGCCGCCTCGCCCACGGTGCTGACCGGGAGAACGCGCCCCCAGACGCGCTCGCGGTGCCGCACCAGCTCCGGCCGCTGGAAGAGCGACCCGGTCAGGGTGACCGCTTCGGTCGACGCCCCGCCGATGCCCGCCATGAGCTCGACGGTATCGCGGATGCGCGCCGACAACTGGTCAACGCATGCGGCGACCACGGCCTCGGGGCTCGCGCCCTCGGGCACGCCCTCGACCGCGAACAGCTCGGCGTCGGCGTCGCGCAGGTCGTTCACGGTGAAGCGGATGCCCGCCGCCGGCGTCACCCCGCCCGCCGGGTCGATCGCCGCGAGCAGTCGCTCGAAGTCCCCCGCGCAGTACCGCTCGGCGAGCAACTGCAGGATCTTCCCGGTCGGCAGTCCCCAGCCCAGGAGGTACTGCCCCGGTCGCCAGCCGTGCTCGATGTCGGCGCACAGCGCGTGCAGTCGCTCGTCGATGGTGAACGAGCCGCTGGTGAGCA
>BADC01000704.1 GCA_000333435.1 Corynebacterium-like bacterium B27
AACGCTTTCGAGCAGTGGTAGAAGACCTCCTCGATGTCGACGAGGAGGGCGACCACGGGCCGATGCCCCTTCACCACGAGCTCGTCGAAGAACGGTTCATCGACCGCTATCCGCGCCCGGCCGTTGATGCGGAGCGTGTCGCCGCGACCGGGGATGACGAAGATCAGGCCCACCTGCGGGTTCTCGAGAACGTTGTGCAGACCGTCGGCGCGCCGGTTGCCCGGCCGCTCGGGCAGCACGATGGTGGTGTCGTCGAGCACGTGCGCGACCGGCGCCGGGTCTCCCTTCGGCGAGACGTCGCAGGCGCCCGAGGCATCGGCGGTGGCCACGAAGCACAGCGGCGAGCCCGCCAGCCAGGCCCGGTCGACCTCGTCGAGCCGGGGGCGAGCCTTGTTCTTCACGCGCTCGAGCGGCTCCCCGAGCAGGGCCTGCAATCGCTCGTGGGTGGTGACGGGCGGCGAAGCGAGTTCGTAGGTCATGAAGCACCTCCTGCCACGATCCTCGCACGGAGTGCCGGCGCGCGGGGTGGGCTCAGCCGGCGGCCTCGGGGCCCGGGGTGGGCTCGGGCGTGATGCGCAGGTCGCCCCGGTTGGCCGAGGCGAGCATCTGGTCGATCCAGGCGCGGTTGATCGCCGGCGGCCGACCGCCGAAGAACCGGAACCGGAGGGGGATCGACGGATGCACCCACAACGTCTCGCGCCCGCCGCCCTGACTGACATCCATCGTCCACGACACCGTGAACGCCTCGTGATTGCGCATCTTCGAGACCATCACGATGCGCAGATGCGCGAGGAGCCGGTCTTCCATCTCAATCTCGGCCCCGTTCGGACCGTAGATCAATAGGCCCAAACCGCCGCTCCTCAGGTACCCCGGGCCCGTTGCAGCCCTACGTCGGAGCTTAACCGAGCGGAATTCAGCCCCAAAATCCGAAAATGGGGCTTGACAACGGTCGGCCTCCTTCCGCCCCGATGCAGACGCATGCACACTTGCGAGTGAGTGCTCACTCAGCTACT
>BADC01000703.1 GCA_000333435.1 Corynebacterium-like bacterium B27
CTGATCCTGGACGAGCCCACGCGGGGTGTGGATATCTATGCCAAGAGCGAGATCTATCAACTTGTCCACAAGCTGGCCGAACAGGGCGTGGCCGTCGTGGTCATTTCCAGCGAGCTGCCGGAAGTGATTGGCATCTGCGACCGCGTGCTGGTCATGCGCGAGGGCTGCATCACCGGTGAACTGGCCGGCGCGGCCATCACCCAGGAAGCCATCATGCATCTGGCCACCGATGCGGGGGGCATGCATGGTGCGCATGGACAGGCCGCTCCGGCGTCCGGCATGGCGCATTCGGGCT
>BADC01000702.1 GCA_000333435.1 Corynebacterium-like bacterium B27
CTTCGCCTGCGCCACCTCCCCGCCTTCGGCCACGGCCTCGACGACGCAGTGGTTCAAGTGATCGTTCAGCAGCCCGAGTGCGACCGACTCGAGCGCGCTCGTCATGGCCGAGACCTGCGTGAGGATGTCGATGCAGTACTTCTCGTCGGCCACCATGTTCTGCAGGCCCCGCGCCTGGCCCTCGATGCGGCGCAGGCGCTTCAGGTAGTCGTCCTTGTTCGAGATGTAGCCGTGGTGGGCGTGCTCGGTGTCGCCGTGCGGCGCATCCGTGTCCATCGTCATGCTCCGATTCTCTCCGCTCGGGCGGCCGGATGCGACGCCACCGCTGACCCCGGCCCCGCGAGTGCCGCCGGCCGCAGGTCGAGGCGGCGGAGCAGCTGGGCGTTGAGCGCCACGATGATGGTCGAGAGCGACATGAGGATCGCCCCGACCGCCATCGGCAGCACGAAGCCGATCGGCGCGAGCACGCCCGCTGCCAGCGGCACCGACAGCAGGTTGTAGCCGGCCGCCCACCAGAGGTTCTGCGTCATCTTGCGGTAGCTCGCCTTCGACAGGGTGATGATCGAGAGCACCGATCGTGGGTCGTCGCTGGCGAGGATGACCCCGGCCGAGGCGATGGCGACGTCCGTCCCGGCGCCGATCGCGATGCCGACGTCGGCCCGGGCGAGCGCCGGGGCGTCGTTCACCCCGTCGCCCACCATGGCGACCGTGCGGCCCTCTGCCTGGAGCTCAGCGACCTTCGCCGACTTGTCGCCCGGCTTCACCCCCGCGAACACGCGCGTGATGCCGAGCTCGGCGGCCACCGCCTGGGCGACCGACTCGGCGTCGCCCGTGATCATCACGACGTCGATCCCGCGGGCGCGTAGCCCCGCCACGGCCTCGCGCGACTCGGCGCGCACCTCGTCGGCCAGCGCGATCCGGCCGATCACCTCGTGGTCGCGCAGCACGTGCAACACGGTCTGGCCCGCGTGCGGGTCGTGGACTTTCTCAATCGTGGCGTCGTCCGATCCGCTCTGGGCGTCGGTGAGCGCTTCG
>BADC01000701.1 GCA_000333435.1 Corynebacterium-like bacterium B27
CCTTCGGCCCGGTGTCGGTCGAGATGCTGGTGAAGGTGATCATGCCGTCGGGCCGGAACTGCACCTGGTCGCCGCCGCCCGTGGAGGCGCTCTTGACGTACATGTCGTCGCCGTCGGGATCGGTGAAGTCCGGGATGACGTTGTGGGTCGTCGTCGCACCCACCTCGGTCAGCACGTCGCTCACCATCTTCTGCTTGGGCGGGCTGTTCTCGCTGTCGGAACGCACCGTGAGCTCCACGTTCGCCGTGTCGGTGCCGCCGCGCCCGTCATCGGCGGTGTAGCTGAACCGGGCAGTGCCGGAGGCGTCGGGCGACACGATGATCTGCAGCGCCGCACCGTTCAGGATGCGCTGCACCTCGCCGATAGAGGGCTGCGCGCCGTCGATGCTCGCGGTCAGCACGTCGCCGTCGGG
>BADC01000700.1 GCA_000333435.1 Corynebacterium-like bacterium B27
AGCACTCCTCATGTAGTCAGCGGCTACATCACCCTCGTCGTCCAGGCGTGAGGTGCCGGCATCCGCCGCCTCAGGGCCCGCCACGTCGACGCTGACGTCGTCGTGGGCCGCCAACGTCTCGTCGATGTCGGGGGCGGTGCTGCTGTCGGTGGTCTCGGTCACGTCCTGTTCGAGCACTCGGCCGAGGGCATGCTGCTGCAGACAGTGTCGGGCGTGAAGACGATCGACGAGGTGATTCCGGATGCGTTCGGCCCCCGCACCCTCGTCGAGTACCGCGAGGAGTCCCTCGCGGAGTGAAATCCTCGCGACCCGTCGTTTTTGGCCCTTCCCCGCGGGTTTTAGGGCAGATTTTGACGGGTCGCGATGCAGTTAGGAGCACCAGATGGCCACTGAAGCGTTCGACGTCGTCGACCTCATCCGAACCAAGCGGGATCACGGGACGCTGTCGACTCCCGAGATCGACTGGTTGATCGACGCCTACACCCGCGGGTACGTGGGCGACGAGCAGATGGCCGCGCTCGCGATGGCGATCCTCTTGAACGGGATGTCGCGCACCGAGATCCGCGACCTCACCCTCGCCATGATCGCCTCGGGCGAGCGGATGAGCTTCGCCGGCCTCGGCAAACCCACCGTCGACAAGCACTCCACCGGCGGGGTCGGCGACAAGATCACCCTGCCGCTCATGCCCCTCGTCGCGTCGTTCGGGGTGGCGGTGCCGCAGCTGTCCGGCCGTGGCCTCGGGCACACCGGCGGCACGCTCGACAAGCTCGAGTCCGTCCCGGGGGTGGCGCGCATCCCTGTCGAACGAGGAGCTGTTCGCCCAGCTGCGCGACGTCGGGGGCGTCATCTGCGCGGCCGGGTCGGGCCTCGCGCCGGCCGACAAGAGCTCTACGCGCTTCGCGACATCACGGGCACGGTC
>BADC01000699.1 GCA_000333435.1 Corynebacterium-like bacterium B27
GTTCACCCGGATGCCCGTGCCCTGCGAGCTCGAGCGCCCAGCCGTAGGTGAGGCTCATCACGGCGCCCTTGCTGCCGCCGTAGAGCGCGGTGTCGTCGAGCCCCTGCAGCGATCCAGATGCGACGTTGACGATCGAGCCCGATCCGGCCGCGCGCATGGCCCGCATCGCGGCGATGCCGCAGTGCACCACGCCGGCGACGTTCACCTCGAGGGTCTCGCGCACCACGTCGGCGGATTGGTCGGCGGAGTGACCCGGATGCAGCACGCCCGCGTTGTTGACGAGTCCGTCGATGCGGCCGAACGCGGCGACGCATCCGTCGACCAGTGCCTGGGCGAATGCCGGATCGGTGACCGAGCCCGCGAGGGCGAGGGCCTCGCCGCCGCCGGCGCGGATCGACGCCGCGACCTCCTCGGCGCGCTCCCCCTGCACGTCGCCGATCACGACTCGTGCGCCGGCCTCGGCGGCCGCCAGCGCGTAGGCGCGGCCGAGCCCCTGCGCGCCGCCGGTGACCACGACGGCCAGCCCCACGAGCGGCCGCGCATCCGTGCCGGGCATGCTCAGCTCAGCCGCTCGAGCACCATCGCCATGCCCTGGCCACCGGCGACGCACATGGTCTCGACCGCGAACTGCTCGTCGCGCTCCTGCAGGGCGTGGATGGCGGTGGTTGCGATGCGCGCACCCGTCATGCCGAAGGGATGGCCGAGCGCGATGGCGCCACCGTTCACGTTCACGCGATCGGGGTCGATGCCGATGTCGTCGATCGAGGGCAGCACCTGAGCGGCGAACGCCTCGTTGATCTCGAGGATGTCGATGTCGCCGATCGACATCCGCGCGTTCTGCAGGGCGCGGGCGACGGCGGGCACCGGGCCGAGCCCCATGATCTCGGGGCTCACCGCCGAGACCGCGGTCGAGACGATGCGGGCGAGTGGCGTGAGCCCGAGCTCGGCGGCGCGGGTGTCGCTCATGATGACGAGCGCGGCGGCGCCGTCGTTGAGCGGGCAGCAGTTGGCTGCGGTCACCGTGCCGTGCGGACGGAAGACCGGTTGCAACCCCGACACGCCCTCGAGGGTGACGCCCGCGCGCGGGCCGTCGTCGCGCGAGACCACCGTGCCGTCGGGCAGCGTGACCGGCGTGATGTCGCGCTCCCAAAGCCGCGGGCGGGCGCGCCTTCGGCGCGGTTTTGGCTGCGCACCGGCCAACTCGTCCTGCGCGAGACGCGAGACGCCGCGCAACTGGGCGACGTTCTCGGCGGGGTCGCCCATCGCGATGTAGATGTCGGGCGCCAGGCCCTCCTCGCGCGGGTCGCTCCAGGTGAGCGACGGGTCGTCGGCGAGCATCCGGGTGCGTTCGGCCGCGGCGGCGTAGTCGGGGTGCTTGGTGTCGGGCAGTCCGTCGGACTTGCCGCTGCCGAATTGCGACACCGTCTCCACCCCGGCCGAGATGAACACGTCGCCCTCGCCCGCCTTGATCGCATGCAGCGCCATGCGCGTGGTCTGCACCGACGAGGAGCAGTAGCGGTGCACCGTGGTTCCGGGCAGGGTGTCGTAGCCGAGCTGCATCGCCACGATGCGGGCCAGGTTGTAGCCCTGCATGCCGGCCGGCTGGGCGCAGCCGAGCATGAGGTCGTCGATGGTGGTGGGGTCGAGCTCGGGCACCGCGTCGAGGGCGGCGCGCACGATCTGCACCGCCAGGTCGTCGGGGCGGATCTCACGCAACGAGCCCTTGTAGGCGCGCCCGATGGGCGAGCGGACGGCCGAGACGATCACGGCTTCGGTCATGGTGTGACTCCTTCGGGTGCGTCCGGCGACGCGGTCGCGACGGTGGGGGCGGGTGCGGGGACAGCGGCGGTGGACGCAGGGACCGCCCCGGCGGCTGGCGCTGCGCCAGGAGCGGTGGGGGCGGATGCGGCGGCTGCGGCACCGGGTGCAGACGCGGCGGCCGGGCGCGAGGGCGCCGCTGCGAACACGTCCGCGTTCGGCGTGTGCTGGAGGAAGGCGGGCCACTCGCCGCCGCCGTCGACGGCGAGCACCGCTCCGGTGACGTGCGCCGCGAGCGGGGAGGAGAGGAGCACGCAGGCGTCGCCGATCTCCTGCGGCGTCGCCATGCGCCCCCGCGGGATGGTGGCGGCCACCGCGGCGTACTGCTCGGCCGAGCCGTAGTGGTCGGCGGCGCCCTCCGTGGCCACGAGCCCGCAGCGCACGGCATTCACGCGGATGCGCGGCGCCCACTCCGCCGCGAGCGTCGCCGTGAGGTTCTCGAGCGCGGCCTTCGCGGCGCCGTACACCGCGGTGCCCGGGCTCGGCCGCTGAGCGCTCACCGAGCTGATGTTGATGATCGACCCGTTCGCGTCGCCCGCGTCTGCCGTGTCGCCTGCTCCGCGAGGCCCCTGCCCCGCCATCACCGGATGCACCGCGCGGCTGAGAAAGGCGGCCGAGAGGAAGTTGAGCTCGACGAGCGCCCGCAGGTACCGGGGCGACCCCGCCTCGAAGCGGCCGAACGGTGAGCCCCCCACGTTGTTCACCGCCACGTCGATGCGACCGTGTCGGGTGGCGACGTCGTCGACCCACGCCTGCAGTGCATCCGGGTCGCGCACGTCGACGGCGGTGAACCGCGCAGCACCGGCGCCGCCGGGTGACAGGTCGGGCTCATGTCGCGCGCAGTACTCCACCGTCGCGCCCGCCGCGAGGAAGCGTTCGACGATGCCGCGCCCGACGCCGCGCGCGCCGCCGGTGACGAGCACGGTCTGGCCGGACAGGTCGAGCATCACGGACATCCGGCCTCCCTCGTCGCGTCGTCGCTGTCTTCGAAACTGTACCAAACAAATGCTAGGTTTGTTGCATGACGGATCAACGCAGACCGGTCACCGTGGTCACGGGTGGCGCCGGCGGCATCGGCGGCGGCATCGTGCGGCGCCTGGCCCGGCGAGGCGACCTCGTCGTCGCGAACGACATCGATGCGGATGCGCTCGCCGCGACCGTCGCCGAGGTCGAGCAGGCGGGTGGTCGCGCGGTCGCCGTTCCGGGCGACATCACCGACGACGCGGTGGTGGAGCGGCTTGCCGCGGTCGTCGACGAGCGCGGCGGCGCCGACCACCTCGTGAACAACGTGGGCGACTTCCGCCCCGCCAGCCGCACCTTCCTGCACAGCACGCCCGATCACTGGCAGCGGCTCTACGAGCTCAACCTGCGGCACATGTTCACGGTCACGCATGCGCTCCTGCCCGCCATGGTGGAGCGGGGTAGCGGCGCGATCGTGAACGTGTCGACGGTGGAGGCGTACCGGGGCATCCCGGCCAACGCCGTGTACGCCGCCTTCAAGGCCGGAGTGAGCGCCTTCACGCAGAGCCTCGCGGTGGAGCTGGGCGGATCGGGCATCCGCGTGAACGGGGTGGCTCCCGACCTCGCCGACACGGCGCAGACGCCGGCCGCGGCGATGCTGCGGGGGCGCGACCCAGACCTCATCCGCACCTGGTTGCCGCTCGGGCGCTTCGGCGTGCCCGACGACTACGCGCGGGTGGTGGAGTTCCTGCTCTCCGACGCCGCGGGTTTCGTGACCGGCCACGTCATCCCGGTCGACGGCGGCACCCTCGCGGCCAGCGGCTGGTACGCCCGGGCCGACGGCAAGGGCTGGACCAACCTCCCCGACCGCGCATGACTCCTGAAGGGTGGCTGGCGGCACGAGCCGAGATCCACGACACCGTGCTGCGCTACTGCCGGGCCGTCGACCGCGGCGACCTGGCCGGGGTGCGGTCGGTGTACACGGCCGACGGCATCGATAACCACACCGGATTCGACGGCCCAGCGGATGCGTTCGTCGCCTGGCTGGAGGGCAAGCTCGCCCAGTTCGACGGCACGATGCACCTGGTGGGCAACCACCTCGTCGAGTTCGTGGGGGCGAGCGCTTCGGGCGAGGTGAGGGAGGCGGTCGCCGAGACGTACGGCACGGCGGTGCACTGGGGCACCCCGCGCGACGACCCCGACCACAATTCACCAGCGGCTTCCGCACGTCGACCACTCCG
>BADC01000698.1 GCA_000333435.1 Corynebacterium-like bacterium B27
AGGCGCAATGCTCTTCAACGGCGAGCACGTCGGCACCGGCCGTGGGCCGTCGTGCGACATCGCCGTCGACCCGATCGACGGCACCTCGCTCACCGCCGCGGGGCGGCAGAACGCCATCTCGATGCTCGCCGCCTCCGACCGCGGTTCGATGCTCGACGCGTCGTCCGTGTTCTACATGAACAAGATCGTGACGGATGCCGACGGCATCGGCGTGATCGACATCGACCGGCCGATCGGCGACAACATCCGGGCCCTCGCGAAAGCCAAGGGCAAGGAGGTCGGCGACATCCGCGTGGCGGTGCTCGACCGGCCGCGGCACGCGCAGCTGATCGACGACATCCGTGCCGCCGGCGCCGGCACCCGGCTCATGCTCGACGGCGACGTCGCCGGCGGCATCAACGCGGCCCGGTACGGCACCCGGATCGACATGTGCGTGGGGATCGGCGGCAGCCCCGAGGGCGTCGCGACGGCGTGCGCGATCAAGGCGCTCGGCGGCTTCATCCAGACGCGGCTCGCGCCCAAGGACGACGACGAACGGCAGAAGGGGATCGACGCGGGGCTCGACGTCGACAAGCTGTACGAAGCCGACGACCTGGTTCGGGGGGACAACACGTTCTTCGTGGCGACCGGAGTGACCGACGGGGGACTCGTGGCCGGTGTGAAGCGGTTGGGGCCGATCATCCGCACCGAGTCGATCGTTCTTCGGTCGCATTCAGGGACAATTCGGCGGATCGAAGCCGATCACTTGGTGTCTAAGTGGTTGTAGGGGGTTGCTCGGTGGCGCTGGCGGG
>BADC01000697.1 GCA_000333435.1 Corynebacterium-like bacterium B27
GCACGGTCAGCAGTACCCGGGGGTGGGGCGGTTCGCGGGCATCGAGGCACCTCGTCCGCCGCAGCTCGACACGGCCCACGGCTACCTGCTCGGCATCCCGCAGCCGGTCACCGATCGCCTGCTGACGGAGCGGGCCGAGGAGCTCGGCGCCGAGATCCGTCGCGGTGCTGAGCTCGCGGGCTTCGAGCAGGACGACGAGGGTGTCTCG
>BADC01000696.1 GCA_000333435.1 Corynebacterium-like bacterium B27
GGGCCGCCTTGGCGTATCGACCGTCACCACCCAGTACCGGTCGTCGTCGACCACTCCGGTGTCGACGAGTTCGAACTCGGTCTCGGTCTTCGGCCGTGCGGCGTTCGCCTGCACGAGCTCGTCGTAGGGGAAGGCGCGCTGCGGATAGTGGTACCGCCAGCGCTGCCAGGAGTGCGACGGCGTGGCGTCGAGGTACCACCAGTACTCCTTGGTGAGGGCACGGGCGGTGACGCTGAGGTAGCTGAAGAAGCCGGTGAAGGCGGCGGCGACCGTGAACACGGCGGCCGAGCCGGCGGCGACGTCGAGCGCCCTACCGTAGGCGGGACTGGCGGGCGGGATGGCGAAGAGCACGAGGCCGATCGCCCCGATCATGCCCGAGGCGGCGAGGTTCACCAGCATCGTCGCGCTGGGCAGACCGAAGCGCACGACCGCACCCGGGTCCTGGAGCAGCTGCGGTGCGGCGCCGCCGCCGATCCCGAGCGCGATGAGCAGTGCCACGAACGCGACCACCACGAGCGTGGCGGGCCCAGCGATCCGGACGACTCTCAGCACCCGTCTACTTTACGCGCGCCACCCTGAGCGCCCGCCCCGCGCATCCGCCCCACCCGCTCCTGTCGGGGAACTCGACTCATGTCGGTTCGGGCATACCTGCTCGACTACTGTCGGGTCATGATCGCCCCCTCGAGGTCCCGCGTCCTCCGCCGTGTTCCGCTGCATGCGTTCCTCGTGGGCGCGATCACGGTGCTCGCCCTCAGCGGGTGCGCAGCGCCCGGGTCGACGGATGCCGGTGCTGCTCCTGCCTCGCCCACCGCAGCCTGCCCCTCCGTTCCCGAGGTGCCCGACGCCGAGCGGGACTGCGCGGTGTTCGATCCCGAGGCGGCGATGGCCGAGAACGAGCGCTATCGAGAGCAGCTGCCCGTGGACCCTGCGACCCAGGCCGACCTCGACACCTTCGTCGAGCCGGCGCGGGCCGCCCTCGAGGCGATGCCGGCCCCACCCACGATCGACGGCGTGATCGCCGCGCTGGTATCGGTCGGCATCGACGAGCGCGGCATCCAGACCCAGGGCGGCTACGGCACCGGGGTGGCCTTCGGGGCATCACTCGGGGGCGGATGCCTGACCGGCGGGGTGTACGAAGACGGGCGGGTCGAGGTGGCGGCGGGCGGGATCATCCGCGATGGCGGATGCCTCGCGATGTCGGGGCACTGAAGGCCCGAGCCGCGGGACGCGGATCGTCCGGGAACGACGAAGGGCGCCGACCGGAGTCGACGCCCTTCGAGGATGGTGCGGAGTTACTTGGCGGCAGCCTTCAGCTTGGAGCCGGCCGAGATCTTCACGGAGTGGCCCGCGGGGATCTCGATGGTGGCGCCGGTCTGCGGGTTGCGGCCGGTGCGAGCGGCGCGCGAGGTGCGCTCGACGGCGAGCCAGCCCGGGATGGTGACCTTGGTGCCCGAAGCGACCGAGTCGGCCAGCGTGGAGAAGAGAGCGTCAAGAACCTCGTTGACGGAAGCCTGCGTCTGGCCGGAAGCGGCGGCGACGGCTGCGACGAGCTCGGTCTTGTTGAGTGACTTGTCAGCCATTTAAGGTGTCCTCCTCGGACCTCTTCGCTACCGGAGTAGCACTTTTCGTGGAACGGTCCCGGCCGCGGGGGCCAGTTCGGTTGGTCGGTATGACCGTGGGTAACTTACCAGCTGGACTTCGTAATGCCCGGCAATTCGCCCCGGTGTGCCATGTCACGGAAGCGGACACGCGAGATGCCGAACTTCGTGAGCACACCGCGGGGGCGGCCGTCGACGGCGTCGCGGCTGCGCACCCGGATGGGCGAGGCGTTGCGGGGGAGCTTCTGCAGACCCAGGCGGGCCGCCTCGCGCTCCTCGTCGGTGGAGGTCGGGCTGACCAGTGCCTTCTTCAGCTCGAGGCGCTTGGCCGCGTACCGGTCGACGATCACCTTGCGCTGCTCGTTGCGCGCGATCTTGCTCTTCTTAGCCATGTTTACCGCTCCTCACGGAAATCGACGTGCTTGCGGATGACCGGGTCGTACTTCTTCAGCACGAGGCGGTCGGGGTCGTTGCGGCGGTTCTTCTTGGTCACGTAGGTGTAACCGGTGCCCGCCGTCGAACGGAGCTTGATGATGGGACGGACGTCCTGCTGCTTTGCCATTAGAGCTTCACTCCCTTAGCGAGCAGGTCCTTGACGACCGACTCGATTCCACGGGCATCGATGACCTTGATGCCCTTCGCCGACAGGGTCAGCGTGACGGTGCGGCGAAGCGAGGGCACGTAGTACTTCTTCTTCTGCACGTTCGGGTCGAAGCGGCGGTTCGTGCGCCGGTGCGAGTGCGAGATGTTGTGACCGAAGCCGGGTACGGCCCCTGTCACCTGGCAGACTGCTGCCATTGGTTCCTCCATTTGGTTACCGTGAGACGAGCGCCTCACCCAAGATGACTTGTCGGCAAGGTGCGCCATGTGGGCACCTCACAATGGGCGGAGGATTCCACCCAACCTGCCCATAGTAGACGACCGGTGCGTTCCCGCCAAATCGCAGGGCGGGTGGCTGCGGAGGCATAATGGCCCGATGCCGAAGATCAGCGCTCCCACCGTCGCGGAGCACCGCGTCGCCCAGCGGCAGGCGCTGATCGCCGCCGCCGAGGGTCTCATCGCCGAGAGTGGCGTCTCGGCCATCACCCCGCGGTCGGTCTGCGAGCGCGCGGGCCTCGCGCGCTCCACCTTCTACGAGTACTTCCCCTCGAAGGACGACCTGCTCGCCGCGATCGCGATGCAGGCGTTCGAGGCCTGGGCCGGTGAGCTCGAGGCCGCGATGGCAGCCGTCGCCCCGGGCCGCGAGCGACTGCACGCCTACGTCGAGGCGACCATCCGGATGACCGCCGACGGCAAGCACACCCTGGCCACCGGGTTGCAGCAGACCGACCTCTCGCCGAAGAGTCTCGACGCCATCATGGCCATGCATGACGCGCTCACCACCCCGCTCCGCACGCTCCTCGAGGAGCTGCAGGTGCCGGATGCGGCGGCCCAGGCCGCGCTCGTGCAGGGCATCGTCAATGCGGCCATGCGTCTCGTCGGGCACGGCCAGAGCGCGTCGAGCGTGACGGCCCTCGTCACGCGCCTCCTCGACCAGGGGATCGCCCGCTAGCCGCACGGATTTGGTCCCTCCGAACTTTTCGTGACACACTGTCGGTATCTTGCCGACGCTGTGTCGGTGACCTTCTGCCCTATCGATGGGATGACGGGCGTTCAAAGCTTGAGTGCGCCCGCGTCGGTGCGCCTCGAGATCGGAGTCATGATGTTCCTTGCGTTGCGCGAACTACGGTTCGCCCGCGGGCGGTTCACCCTGATGGGTGTGGTGATCGCTCTCATCGCCGTCCTCGTCGTATTGCTGTCGGGCTTGTCGTCGGGCCTCGTCAACGACGGCGTCTCCGGGCTCAAATCGATGCCCGCCACCGCGTTCGCCTTCGACGAGGGCACCATCACCGACAACGCCTTCAGCCGGTCGCTCGTCGACGGCGAGCAGCTCGCCACCTGGCAGGAGGCGGAGGGCGTCGAGCAGGCCGAACCGATGGGCGTGTCGATCGTGAACGGCACGACCGACAGCGACCAGCAGATCGACATGACCTTATTCGGCATCGAACCGGGCGGATTCCTCGAACCCGAGCTCTCGAGCGGCAGCCCCGTGGGCGCCGACCTCGGTGGCATCGTCGTCTCGGAGACGGCGAAGTCCGAGGGCCTCGACATCGGCACCGTGATCACCCTCGACCGGATCGGGCTCGAACTCACCGTCGTCGGGTTCACCGAGGGCCAGTCCACCTTCGGACACGTGGACGTCGCGTACCTCCCGATCGACACCTGGCGCCTCATCGCCTCGAACACCGCCCAGCCGGGTGCGCCGACCGCAGCGGAGATCGCGGCCCTCGACTACGACTACTCCAGTGTCGTGGCACTCCGCACGCCGGCGAGCACCGACCTGGGCGCCATCGACGACGCGGCCGGCACCATGACGATGACGCGCACCGAGTCGTTCAACGCCTCACCCGGTTATGAGGCGGAGACGCTGACCCTCACCATGATCCAGGTGTTCCTCTACGCCATCTGCGCCCTGGTGGTCGGCGCCTTCTTCACGGTCTGGACCATTCAGCGCACCGGCGAGATCGCCATCCTCCGCGCGGTCGGCGCGTCGCGCGGCTACCTCCTGCGCGACAGCATCGCCCAGGCCGCCATCCTGCTCGTCGGCTTCACGGCGGTCGGAGTCGCCGCCGGGGTGGGCTTCGGTGCGATCATGCCCGACGCCATGCCGTTCGACCTGGAGGCCGGCCCGATCGCCGTCGCGAGCATCCTCACGGTCGTTCTCGGGCTCATCGGTGCCGTGCTGGCCGTCGTGCGGATCTCCCGAATCGATCCCCTCACCGCCCTCGGAGGCCAACGATGAACACCGCCACCACGAGCCCCGCACTCGCCCTCGACATCCGCGACGCCAGCCTCGAACTCGGCGACGGAGACGCCCGCGTGCGGGCCCTCGACTCCGTCTGGCTCCAGGTGGAGCCGGGTGAGTTCGTCGCCATCGTCGGCCCCTCGGGCTCCGGCAAGTCGTCGCTGCTCGCCGTGGCCGGTGCACTCACGCACGCCGACTCCGGCACGGTGCGGGTGCACGGCACGGAACTCGGGGCGCTCAGCGGGAACGCCGCGGCGCGGTTCCGGCGCGACACGATCGGCTTCGTGTTCCAGTCGGGAAACCTCATTCCCGCACTCACCGCGGCCGACCAGCTCCGCCTGGTGGGCCGGCTGGCCGGCAACCGCGCTGTCGACCCGGCTCCGCTCCTGAAAGCGGTAGGGATGTCCGCCCGCGCCGACCATCGACCGGGACAGCTCTCCGGCGGCGAACGCCAGCGGGTCGGCATCGCCCGCGCGCTGGTGAACGCCCCCACCCTCCTGCTGGGCGACGAGCCGACGGCGGCGCTGGATCGCGCCCGCAGCCACGAGGTGGTGCGGGTTCTCGCCGAGCAGGCGCACGAGTCGAACGTCGCCGTCGTCATGGTCACCCACGACCACGACGTGCTGGAGCACTGCGACCGGGTGCTCGAGATGGTCGACGGCCGACTCTCGCCCGCAGCCTGACACGACCCCCACCCCATCCGCCTGGAGGCATCGAACACATGGAAATCCTGAAGAACATCGTCCTCGCCCTGCACATCATCGGCGTCGCCAGCCTGTTGGGCGGTGTCCTGGTGCAGATCCCGGCGATGCGCACCGGCAAGGCCCGTGTCATCCCGGCCATCCTGCACGGCGCGTGGGTGATGCTCGCGACCGGGCTCCTGCTCGTGGGCCTCCAGTATCCGCTCGGCCACTCGGTCGACAACGCGAAGATCGCCGTGAAGCTCGTCATCCTGATCGCGATCCTCGTCATCGCGCTGGTCTACCGCAAGCGGAGCACGCTCGCCTCCTGGGTGCTGCCCGTGCTCGGCGTGCTCACGGTCGCGAACATCGTCATCGCGACGGTCTGGAAGCCCTACACTGAGCCGCGGCGGCCGGGCCGCGTCAGTGCGCGGCCGGTGGCACGCAGGCCGAGCAGAAGCCGAAGATGTCGACCACGTGCTCCGGCCGCGAGAACCCGTGCAGCGCCGCGGTCTTCTGCGCCCACGACTCCACCTCGTCGGCCTCGATCTCGACCGTGAGCCCGCAGCTGCGGCAGATCAAGTGGTGATGGTGCACCATCGAGCAGGCGCGGTAGAGCGCCTCGCCCTCGGGCGACTGCAACGAGTCGGCTTCGCCCTCCTGCGCCAGGTCGGCGAGCGCGCGGTACACCGTGGCCAGCCCGATCTGCGAACCGGTGCCCTTGAGCGACGAGTGCAGGCTCTGCGCGCTGACGAAGCCCATCTGGGTGCCGAGCGCGCTGCGCACGGCTTCGCGCTGCCAGGTGTTCCGCTTCACGACCGCTCCGCCTCTCTCACCGTCAAGGGTAGTCCCGTCGACTGAGTCCTCCCCGAGCCGGCGCCGCGCCGCCACGCGATCACACGGCACACCACGTAGATCGCGAACGAGATGGTGGTGACGTACGGGCTGATCGGAACGGATGCGCCGAGCGCCAGCAGGATTCCGCCGACGAGCGACAGCACCGCGAACAGGGTGCTGAGCAGCGGCACCAGCACGGGCGACTTCGACAGGCGCAGCGCTGCGGCGGCCGGCGTGACGAGCACCGACAGCACGAGCAGCGACCCCACGATCTGCACCGACACCGCCACCGCGAGCCCGAGCAGCAGCATGAAGACGATCGAGAGCCCGCGCACCGGCACCCCGCGGGCCGCCGCGACATCCGCATCCACGCTGGCGAAGGTGAGCGGCCGCCAGACGAGGAGCAGCCCGAGCACCACCACGATCGAGATCGCGATGAGCGAGTTCAGCCGCGGGTCGTCGACCGCCACGATCTGCCCGGTGAGCAGCCCGAACTTGTTGGCCGAGCGGCCCGGGTACAGCGACAGGCACAGGATGCCGAGGCCCAGCCCGAACGGCATCAGCACCGCGATGATGGAGTTGCGGTCGCGCGCCCGGGTGCCGAGCAGCCCGATGAGCAGTGCCGCGACGAGCGACCCGGCGATCGACCCCTCCACCACACCCACGCCGAAGAGCAGGCCGGCGGCCGCGCCGGCGAACGAGAGTTCGCTGATGCCGTGCACGGCGAACGCCATGTCGCGCGACATGACGAACACCCCGATCAGCCCGCCGACCACCCCGAGCACCGCACCGGCGATGATGGAGTTCTGCAGCAGCACCACGAGCTCGCCGTAGTTGGCGAAGTTGAAGATCTCGCCCCAGAAGTCGCCGCTCACGGCAGACCCTCCAGTCGGTGCACCGGATGCTCGGCGTGCTCCGGATGCTCGGCCGCGACATCCGGCGCCCCCACCACGATCACGCGGCCATGCGTGCGGATGACGTCGACGTGCGAGCCGTACAGCTCGCTCAGCACCTCGGAGCGCAGCACCTCCGAAGGCGTGCCGATGCGGAACCCGCCGCCGGCGAGGTAGAGCACCCGGTCGACCATGTCGAGGATGGGGTTGATGTCGTGGGTGACGAACAGCACGCCGAAGTCGCGCTCCCGCCGCTGCCGGTCGATGAGCTCGCTCACCGCCCGCTGGTGGGTGAGGTCGAGTGAGAGCAGCGGCTCGGCGGCCGATGCCTCGGACGCCGGCCTCGCCGAGGCGATCGCCGCCGGCAACGCGGCGTACGAAGAGCGCTTCGATCGGGTGTTCCTCATTCGGGCGGCGGGGCGGTCGCGTGCCGAGATCCTTGCCGAGCTCAACCGACGGCTCGAGCTCGACGACCAGGCCGAGGCGGCGACGGTCGCCTCGGAGCTGCGCGACATCA
>BADC01000695.1 GCA_000333435.1 Corynebacterium-like bacterium B27
CAGACCGCCCTCTACCCGCCCCGGCTGCCCGGTCGGGCAGGACGTCAACGACCGCATCGCGTCCGAGCCGACGTGGTCGATCGAGGCCTATCCCACGCTCACGATCCTCGCGGGGCAGGATGCGTGGATCGTGCCGAACGCGCCGGGCACCGCTCACATCACGGTCGACATCCGCTCGCTCTTCGACGGCACGATCTCCACCCTCGACGCGTCGGTGCCGTTCGAGGTGACCTTCTCGCTCACGATCGAGCCCGACGGCTCCGTCACCTTCGCCCCGCGCGCCTAGCGGCCGGGCGCACCCCCGCGCTCTCGCGCCCCGCCCCGCCCCGCCCGTCAGCGCGCGTCGCGGGCCGCGAGCTTCTCGAGCATGGCGTTGTACTCGCCGAGCTCGGCCTCGCCGGTGCGGTCGGCGTTCCGGTCGCGCCGCTTGGTCTCCTTCTTGTCGCTGCGGCTCCACTGAACGGCCACGACGAGGGCCAGGATGAAGGTGGGGATCTCGCCGATCGACCACGCGATGCCGCCGCCCGACTGCTGATCCTCGATCGCGCTCGGCCCCCAGTCGCGGCCGGTGGCGCCGAACCAGTCGGCGAGCAGCAGCCCGGTGCCCTCCATCAGCGCCAATCCGAAGAAGGCGTGGAAGGCCATGGTCGCGAGCAGCAGCAACAACCGGAACGGGTACGGCAGCTTGTACGGCACCGGGTCGATGCCGATGAGCGCCTGCACGAACAGGTAGCCCACGATGAGGAAGTGGATGATCATCCACTCGTGCCCGATGTGGTCTTCGGTCGCCCAGCGGAACAGCGGCGTGTAGTAGAAGGCCACGAGGCTGGTGGCGAACAGCACGCCCGCGACGATCGGGTTCGCGATGACGGATGCGACGCGCGAGTGCACGGCGAGCAGGATCCACTCCCGCATGCCCCGCGTGCCGTCGTCGCGCTTGCGGATGGCTCGCAGCGCCAGCGTCACGGGCCCCGCGGGCACGAGCAGCAGCGGCACCGCCATGCTCAACGTCATGTGCCCGAACATGTGCATGCTGAACAGGTACTTCTCGTAGACGTTCAGCCCGCCGTTGGTGACGTAGAAGAGCAGCAGGAGCCCGGCGATCCAGAGCACGGTGCGGTACCACGGCCACCGGTCGCCGCGGCGGTGCAGGCGGATGACGCCCGCGAGGTAGAAGAAGATGCCGAAGCCGCAGACGAGGATCCAGATGAGGTCGACGTTCCACTGGGTGAGGAACGTCGTCGGTGTGAGCTCGGGCGGCAGCGGAGAGCCGGTGAGGATCTCGGCGGGCGTCTGCACGGTGGGGACGGTCTCGGGCACCGGGGTGGCCGTGCGGGCCAGGGCCGCGGCGAATCCGGATGCGATGCCCATGAAGCCGAGTTCGGCCACGACGAGCCACCAGAAGTGCCGGCGCCGTCCGGTGTCGCCGAGCTTGCGGATGACGAAGCGGCGGTGCAGGGCACCGAACACACCGAGCGCGATCAGCGCTCCGACTTTCACCAGCACCAGCAGCCCGTAGGGCGTCAGCAGGAGGTCGAGCGAGCCGATGCGGAGTTCGGCGCTGACGTAGCCCGACGTCGCGACCACGATGAAACAGACGATGGCGACCGTGGAGTAGCGGGTGACGATGTCGATGAGCGCCGGGGTGTCGATCTGCCGGCTGAGCAGCGCGATCACGACCAGTCCGCCGAGCCACGCGGCCGCGAAGATGAGGTGGAGCCCGAGTGCGGTGATGGCGGCGTCGTGGCCGGTGGTACCGGCCGCGTGCCCCTGCTGCGCCATCGGGATGAGGGAGGCCACCGCGAGCAGCCCCACGAAGAACAACGCCGTCTGGTTGCGCACCGCGAAGCAGAGCACGGTGACCACGGCGCCGATCAGGGTGGTCTGCAGCCACGCCTGGCCGAGGGCGATCTGGGTGAGGAACTGGCCGAGCCCCTGACTGAAGGTGTCGTCGAAGCTGAGGGCACGGGCGGTGACGCTGAGGTAGCTGAAGAAGCCGGTGAAGGCGGCGGCGACCGTGAACACGGCGGCCGAGCCGGCGGCGACGTCGAGCGCCCTACCGTAGGCGGGACTGGCGGGCGGGATGGCGAAGAGCACGAGGCCGATCGCCCCGATCATGCCCGAGGCGGCGAGGTTCACCAGCATCGTCGCGCTGGGCAGACCGAAGCGCACGACCGCACCCGGGTCCTGGAGCAGCTGCGGTGCGGCGCCGCCGCCGATCCCGAGCGCGATGAGCAGTGCCACGAACGCGACCACCACGAGCGTGGCGGGCCCAGCGATCCGGACGACTCTCAGCACCCGTCTACTTTACGCGCGCCACCCTGAGCGCCCGCCCCGCGCATCCGCCCCACCCGCTCCTGTCGGGGAACTCGACTCATGTCGGTTCGGGCATACCTG
>BADC01000694.1 GCA_000333435.1 Corynebacterium-like bacterium B27
CGGCACCGGGGGCCAGCTGCGCGGCACCGGACGAGAGCTGGTTCAGTCCGTCGGAGAGCCCGGCCGTGCCGGTCGCGAGCTGCGCGGCGCCGGAGGCCGCCGTGCTGAGCCCGTCGGTGAGCTGCGGGAGGTCGTCGGCGAACGCATGCTGCCCCGTTCGCACCACGCCCGCGCCGTACTCCAGCGCCGAGCCGCCGAGGGTGTCGAACGCGAGGCCCACCGTGACCTCGCCGGTGGCATCGCGCACGCCTCGAGCATCCTGAGCGATCTTCCGCAGTTCGTCGCGGATGACCTCGGGGTCGCTGGGCAGATCCGCGATCAGCCGGTCCAACGGGCCGATCACGGTCGTCTCCTGCTGGCCGATGACCCCCACCGTCTTGGCGGCTTGAACACCCACGTTGTCCCGCAGCAGGCCGATCCCGCCTTCCACCAGACCGGTGCCGTCGGCCAACTCCTGCGCGTACGTCGGCAGGTCCGTGGTCGCTGCGGTGATGAGGTTCAAGCCGCTCGAGAGCTCCTGCGCTCCCGTGTTGAGCTGCGCCCCGCCCGTCGCGGCGGCGGCGAGACCCGTGGCCAGCTGCGACGATCCCGTCGCGAGCTGGTCGGCTCCGTTCGCGAGCTCGTCGGCCGCGCCGGCGGCCTGCCCGAGGGAGCTGTTCAGCGACGTGAAGGCGCCGAGAGTCGTCGTGACGAACTGCTTCGTGGCCTGGGTCGAGAGGGCGGCCTGCAGGTTCGTCGACAGAGCACTGGCGAGCATCTCGGTGACGTAGCTGTTGGCGCCATTGGTCTGCACCTGCAGCTGCGCCTGCACGGGAGCCGAACCCGAGATCGACACGTAGGAGGCCGAGAAGTTCGACGGGATGGTGACGACCGCCGCGTAGTTCCCCGCACTGAGCCCGCTCGAGGCGGTGTCCGCATCCGTCACGTTCCACGTGAAACCGTCTCCGGAGGTGCCGGAGGTGAGCTCGCTGACGAGGAGCTTGCCCGCGAGCACGGGAGTGGTGCTGCCGTCGCTCTGGGTGACGTCGACCGCGACGTCCTGGTTCACGACCGCGGCCGGCAGCGCCGGGCCGGTGGGGGAGGCCGTCGACTGAGTGGGCGACGCGAGCGCGGTCACAGCGACGCCCGCGATGAGCAGCGGCGTCAGCACCGCGAGCACGATGGCCACGCGCCGCGCAACGGGGGACAGGCTGCCGGTGTCACCGCGGCGCACCAGGGAGGACAGACTCGTCATCGCAGTCACCTCTTCTCTGTGCTGGGGGTCGGGTTGCTGGGGGTCGGGTTGCTTGGGGTCGGGTTCGGGTTCTCAGGGGCCACCGGCAGGCCGCCGGGCGAATCGTCGTACTGATTCTGCGCATCCGTACCCGGCGCGACCGCATCCGCTGCCGGCTCGAGCGCGTCCGGGGCCGGAACCAGCGGCGCCAGCTCCTCGACCGGTTCGGGCACGAGCGGTGCGGGCCGCAGCTCCACCACCACGGTGCGCCGCACGCCCATTTCCAGCCGCGCACCGTGGTGGGCGACGACCACCGTGGTCGCGAGCGGAAGAGCGGTCTGCACGATGCCGAGCGCGTGCTGCAGGTGCGCGGTGGGTACGCCGCTGCCGTCCACCGCCACGAGGCGCGCCTTCGACACCGCGGCGAGCGCCAGCTGGTACGTCCACTCGGCTGCAACGGCCGGCCCCCACAGATCGCCGACCTCCTCACCCAGGTCGCGGCGCAGGCGTTCGAGCACGCTGAGCGCGCCGGGCGGCAACGCGAGCCGCAGCGTGGGCTCCTCCGCCTCGACCGGCCGCTCGACGAGCACCGAATGCCGCCGCAACGCCGCCGCCTGGAAGGGCAACGCCTGGTCGAGCACCCGCAGGTGGCCCGACAGCACGCGCTGGCGGCCGGCGATGGCGGCGACCACCGCATCCGGATGCGTCGACGCGGCCCCCGTCACGATCACCAGGTCGCCCGGCTCGGCCCGCAGGGCGAAGGAGGCAGCCGCCGAACCGTCGACCACGGCGTGCTCGGCAGCCACGGCGAACGGATGCTCGCCCTCGTCGAGCGGGCGCCACGCCGTCGCGTCGAGCATCTCCCGCACCCCCTCGCCCTCGAGGTCGACGTTGGGCAGCACGCGCCCGAGTGCTCGGGGCAACGCCCACGCCCATTTGCCGAGCAGCATCATGAGGGCCGGGATGAAGGTCATACGCACGATGAAGGCGTCGATGAACACGCCGGCCGCGAGCCCCAGCGCGATCGGCTGCAGCACCGCGCTTCCGCCGGGCACGAACGACGCGAACACGGCGAACATGATGCACGCGGCCGCCGTCACCACGCGTGCGGCACCGATGAAGCCGTGCCGCACCGCGGTGTGCGGGTCGGCGCCCTTCACGTGCTCCTCGCGCATCCGTGACACCAAGAAGACCTGGTAGTCCATGGCGAGGCCGAACAGCACCGCCATCAACAGGATCGGGAAGAAGCTGATCACCGGCCCCACCTTCGCCACCCCGAGCAGGTCGGCCAGCCAGCCCCACTCGAACACGGCCGTGACGATGCCGAAGGATGCGCCGACCGACAACAGGTACCCCACTGTCGCCGAGAGCGGCACTGCGAGGGAACGGAACACGATGGTGAGGAGGATGATGCAGAGCCCCACCACGACGATCCCGAACGGCACCAGCGCCGCCGCGAGCCGCGCCGAGACATCGATGCCGAGAGCGGTGGTGCCCGTGACCTGGTAGCTGAACCCGTTCTTCTCCTCGAATGCGGGCGCCATCTCGCGGATGGTCTGCACGAGGTCCTTGGTCGCCGTGTCGTCGGGGCCACTGTCGGGGATGATCGAGACGATCGCCATGTCGACCGTGCTGTTCGGGATGGCCTGGCTCACCGAATCCACGTCGGCGAGCCCCACGAACTGATCGTGCAGCGCGTCGAGAGCGCCGGTGATGTCGAGCGTCTTGGAGATGTCGGCGGTGATGAGCAGCGGCCCGTTGAAGCCCGGGCCGAAGCCTTCGGTGAGCAGGTCGTAGCCCTCCCGCGACTGCGAGCCAGGCGGGTCGTAACCGGCGTCGGGCAGGGTGAGGCTCATCGAACCGGCGGGGATGGCGACGATCCCCAGCCCGATCACCACCACGCCGACCGTGATGACGGGCTTGGCGGTGATGAGTCGCACCCACCGTGCACCCATCGTGCGGTGCGTGCCGTCGGCGGCGAGTTCGCGCCGGGCGGCCCGCGAGGTCGGCTTCGGGATCAGCCTCTTGCCGAGGAGGCCCAGGATGGCGGGCAGGAGCGTGAGCGCGACGATCACGGCCACCACCACGGAGATGGCGGCGCCGAGCCCCATCACGGTGAGGAACGGGATCTGCACCACCGAGAGCCCGAGCAGCGCGATGATGACGGTGAGCGCCGCGAACACCACGGCACTGCCCGCGGTGGAGACGGCGATGGCCGCCGACTCCTTCGGGTCGAGCCCGCGGATGAGCTGGGCGCGGTGCCGCGACACGATGAACAGGGCGTAGTCGATGCCGACCGCGAGCCCCAGCATCGTCGCGAGCAGGGGAGCGGTGGAGGAGATATCGACGAAGCCGGAGGCGATCGTGATGGTGGTGGTGGTGACGGCAACGCCGATCACCGCGGTGACGAGCGGCATCCCAGCCGCCAAGAGCGACCCGAAGGTGATCAGCAGCACGATGAAGGCCACCACCAGGCCGATCGCCTCGGTGTAGTCGATTCCCTCGGCGGGCGGATCGGCGACGTTCGAGTACGCGACCGTCACTCCGTCAACGGCAGCCTGATTGCCGATGTCCACCACGTCCTGGTCGTCCTGCGGGGTCAGCGCCGTGGTGGGCACGTCGTACTGGATGGTGGTGAACGCCATCGTGCCGTCGTCGTTGATCTGGCCGCTGGCGTTCTGGCTCCACGGGTCGGTGACACCGCTGACGTGGTCGAGCGCCGCGAGCTTCGTGGCGTTGTCGTCGATCTGTGCCTGGTGATCCGCGATCTGCCCGCCGCTCGGCGCCACGTAGATCACCTTCGCGCTACCGCCGGATGCCTGCGGGAAACGCTGGTCGAGCATGTCGATCGCCTGCTGCGACTCGGTTCCCGGAATCTCGAACGAGCTCGCCAGCGTGCCGCCGAGCAGTTGCGCACCGCCCACGAAGAGGCCGAGGATGACGACCCATCCGACGATGACGGCGATGCCGCGCCTGGCCGCGAACCGTCCGATGCGATAGAGCAACGTTGCCATGAGTAACCCTCTCCACCCCTCTGAGTAGAGTAGCGGCTGACATCTGTCGCTTAGGGTCTGGGGTCGGCCCCCGTTGGGGGCGCAGAGTTACTTACGAAGGTGATCCTTGAGTTGCTCGAGCACGGCGTCGCTCACGGAGTTCGGGCCGCCGAGCACCACGATCCGGTTCGGGTTGAGTCGATCGAGCTCTGCGGCAACCGAAGGCGGAATCGAGTCCTTGGTCACCAGCAGCATGGGCGCCCGTTGGGGTAACGCCGCCGCCGAACCGGATAGCGCATCGCTGAAGACCTCGCCGGATGCGACGTATGCCGTCGGGGAGTTGGCGGGGAAGGTGTCTGCGGAGATAGCGCTTGCCACCTCGAATCGATCGGCGCCTGAGATGCGGTCAGTGGGCGCGGTCGCTGCCAACTGAGTCAGGACGGCTTCGGACACTGATGCTGGGCCGCCAAGGACAACGATCTTTGCCGGCTGAAGTCGAGCCAGCTCTGCGGAGATCGCAGCGGGAATCGAATCGCGAGTTACCAGCAGGACAGGACCGCCCTTCGCCCCAGCCGCGGCCGCACCCGACAGCGCGTCGGGGAAGCGCTCACCCGACGCGATGTACGCAACCGGCGGGTGGGCTGGGAACGTGTTGCGCGACACCTGGGCGGACACCTCGAATCGGTCCGCGCCGGCGATGCGCTCTACGGTCGGCGCGTATGCGATGAGCTGCGACTCGACTGCGGCACTCACCGAGGTGGTGCCCCCTAAGACGACGATTCGATCAGGCCGCACTCGCGCAAGCTCCGTCTTGATCGCGTCGGGAATGGAGTCAGGCCGCACAAGCAGCATCGGACCGTTGCCCCCCGCCGCCGCAGAACCGGAGAGCGCGTCAGGGAACGTCAGTCCTGACGCTACGTAGGCCACCTTCGTCCCCCGCGGGAAGGCCCCGGCCGAGGCGCCCGCGGACACCGCAAACCGATCCTCGCCAGCGACGCGCGCAACCTCGTGGGCTCCTCTCTCCTCCACCCGGATAACCGAGACCGAGCCGCCGACGAAGTTCGCAAGGTAGGCCTTCGACGTGTTTGTATCGAAGACCACATCTCTTGCTCTGCTCCCTGGAGTTGGGACGCCGGCGACCACTCGATTATCAATCGTGTCTATGATGATTAGCCCCCCGCCAACCTTTTGGTCTGCGACCAGGAGCTGATGGCTGGCACCGTCGACGGCCAAACCGGCCACGTCAGTCGTGACATCGCCAAGGCCCTCAATGGTCTGCATCACGGCGTTGGTGACGGTGTCCACCACGACGACCGCCCGCTCGCCTCCGTTCGTGACGTAAGCGCGGTGGTTGATCGAATCCACAGCGACCGCCTGCGGAAATGGCCAATCCGATCCGACCCGTTGCCGCGGATGGTCGCGTCGATCGCGTTGGTCATGCCGTCGATCACCGCCATCGAATACCCCGCGCCGTTGATCACGTACACTTTGTGGAGTTCGGTGTCGACTGCCATTGACGATGGCGTCAGCACACCCGGGATTATCGCCGTCACCGCATTCGTGGTCGTGTCGATTACTGACACTGTGTTGTCATCGTAGTTTCCGACAAAGGCCTTCTTGAGGACTGGATCAACAGCCACATCCGTCGGCCCGCGCCCTATGCTCATAGTTCCGAAGGGGATGATTGACGACACCGAATCGGTGCTCAGATCTATTACCGACACAGTGTTGTCTCCGCGGTTCGCAACGTAACCATGGCCAGAATCATGGTCGATCGCAATGCCGAACGGGGTGGACCCTATCCCCGACGAGGAGTCATGCGGAATCACGGCTCGCACAGTGTCCGATCCCGAGTCGATCACCGAGACGGTGCCGGACGTCCTGTTCGTCACGTACACCCTTTGGGTGGCCGCGTCGAGCGCGACACTCTCTAGGCTGCTCATCGGTAATGGAATCACCTTGACGAGCACACTAGACGCGGCAGCCGGCTCACTCACTCCGACCAACGCCATAAGGAGCCCGACGGTCGCAGAGGCCGCAAGTGCTGCGGCACCGGTGGACGCGCGCCTGGTACTTAGAAGAAACATCCTCACATTCTACATGAGGATACCTCGGTATGGGAAGCGCGCTACACACCCGCCCGGCGGCGCATGAAGTTGAGCACGTTCTGGTCGACGATGATGTCGCTCGGGCGGAGGGGGCGGGTGAGGTACAGGCCCTCGAGCGAGGTGAGGCGGCTGAGGGCGACGTAGGTCTGCCCGGGGCTGAACACGCGCGAGCCGAGGTCGACCACGGCCTCCTCGTAGGTCTGGCCCTGCGACTTGTGGATGGTGACCGCCCAGGCCAGCCGCAGCGGGAACTGCGTGAACTCGCCGATCACCTCTTTCGTGAGCTGCTTCGACTCGGGCGCGTAGGAGTAGCGGAACTTCTCCCAGGCCACGGGGTCGACCTCGTGCACCTCGCCGTCGACGTCGACCCACACGGTCGAGTCGATCTTCGTCACCGTGCCGACCGTGCCGTTCACCCAGCGCTGGTCGGCGTCGTTGCGCAGGAACATCACCTGCGCGCCCACCTTGAGCTCGAGGTTCACGTCGGCCGGGTAGGCGCGGCCGGCGAAGTCGCCCGAGATCTCGGCCTTCGCCGACAGCACACGGCCGGGCAGGCGGCCGAGCGCGGTCTGGTTGATGCGGTTCACGGCGTCGTTGCGGGTGGCCAGGGTGATGGCGGTGTCGGGGTGCGGCGCCCTGGCGCCTGCGCCGTTCAGCGCATCCGCTATCTCCTTCGTGACCATGCCGAAGCGCACGGCGTTCAGCATGAACTTGAAGTCGTCGTCGTGCTGGCGGTGGATCTCGGTGAGCTCCACGATCTCGAGCTCGGCCTCCTCCCACACCTTCGCGTCGAAGAACCACATCGACCGGTAGTGGTCGGCGAAGTAGGCGCGCTCGTCGCCGTCGCCCGGCACGGGAGCCAGCTGGTAGGGGTCGCCGAACAGCACCACCTGCACGCCGCCGAACGCCTCCAGCGGGCGCTGCCTCGCCTGGCGGAGCGATCGGTCCATCGCATCCATCAGGTCGGCGTTCACCATCGACACCTCGTCGATGACCAAGGTGTCGATGGTGTTGAGAAGCTTGCGCACCTCACCGTTCTGCTCGATGTCGTGGTCGGCGATGACGCCGATGGGCAGGCGGAACAGCGAATGGATGGTCTGCCCGCCCACGTTCAGGGCGGCGACGCCGGTGGGTGCCGAGATGACGATCTGCTTCTCGGTGTTCCACGACAGATGATTGAGCAGGGTCGACTTGCCCGTGCCCGCGCGGCCCGTGACGAAGACGTGCTTTCGGGTGCCCTCGATCAGGTCGTACACCCGCTGCTGTTCGGCAGAGAGGGTGGGCCTGGTCATCGCTCCAATCTACCCGCCCGGGAGGGCGCAGAAACTGAGCCCGCCTAAACTGTGGACATGACTTCGGCGGTTGGGGATGAGCGCGTCGCGCTGCGTCGGTCGATCGCCATCTGGGCGGGTCTCCTGCTGCTCACAATGGCCGCGTTGTTCTCGGCCATCGGCATCCTGAACCGCGAGCTGTACAGCGCGTCGGCCTTCGTGCGCATCTACCTCGACGCCATCGCGCACCACGACGTCGACGCCGCGCTCGCCACCCCGGGGGTCGTTCTCGCCACCGACGACGCCCCCGGAACCGGTACCGCGGCACTGCTCAGCCCCGACGCGCTCGGCGGTCTCACCGACGTGGTCGAGGAGAGCGACACCGAGATCGTTCCCGGCCGGCACCGCATCGTCTACAGCTACACGCTGACGGGCGGGTCGGCGGGCGACCAGCGCACCCACGCGCAATCGGAGTTCGACGTGGTGCAGACGGGCACCGGATGGCTGTTCTTCCCGGAATGGCGCTTCGTGCGCACGCCGGTCGCGACGGCTTCGGTGACGGTGTCGCACGCCTCGACCTTCACCGCCGGGCGGGCGGTCGTCGAGACCGCCGACCCCGACGCCTTCCACGCGAACCAGAAGTACGAGGTGCTGGTGCCGAGCCTGTATGTGCTCGGCCACCGCTCGGCGTACCTCGGCGCGAATCCCGTGCCCCTCGCGGCGACCGCGCCGAAGAGCTCGGTGAGCGCGATCGTCGACGTGCAGCCCACCACCGCCTTCCTCGACGAGGTGCAGACCACGGTCGACGGCT
>BADC01000693.1 GCA_000333435.1 Corynebacterium-like bacterium B27
TGAGCCGGAGCCCGGGGTTTCGGTGCAGCGCGGTGGCGAGGAGCTCGTGGCCGGACGCGTCGAGCGAGCTCCAGTCGTCGCCGTGGCCGAGCAGCTCGGGCACCGTCTCGAGCGCGGCGGATGCGCCACTCCCCCACGCGCGCACCCGCACCCCGTCGCGGGTGCCCGAGACGTGCAGAAGTGTGGGAGGTGACGACGGCGGGCGGCACCCCCCGGGCATCCGTCGCCTGGCCGAACGGCCCCATCACCGAGCGCGCCGAGGTTCGCCGCGAGATCGTGGCCCTCTACGACGAGGCGTGCGCCGTGCTCGGCGTCGAGCCCCGACCGCACGCCTGATGCGGATGCGCGGGGCGCCGCGCATCCGACTCCCACGAAACTCGTGGAAACGCGGGCTGCTTCCTCCGCTAAAGTTAGGTAACACTTACCTCGTCGTGGAATGAGCAAATGGCTGCCGTAATCCCTTTCTCGCAAGCTCTTCGTGAGCGCACCTGGACCGGTCACAGCGACAGCGAGGGCGCCGGTTTCATGACCGACCTGATGAGCGGAAAGGGCACCCGCGACGACTACATCGCCCTCGTGGCGCAGCACTTCTTCATCTACGAGGCGCTCGAAGCCGCCGCCGATCGCATGAAGAACGACCCGGTGGCGGCGGCGTTCATCTCGCCGAAGCTGACCCGGCTGCCCGCGATCGAAGAAGACCTGCGATTCCTGATCGGGGACGACTGGCGGGAGCAGATCACGCCCCTGCCAACGACCGCGCGCTACGTCGACCGCATCAACGAGGTGGCAGCCACCTGGAACGGCGGGTTCATCGCCCACCACTACACGCGCTACCTCGGCGACCTGTCGGGTGGGCAGATCATCCGCACGCTCATGCAGCGGCAGTTCGGCTTCGAGACCAACGGGGTGGGCTTCTACCTCTTCGGCGACATCGCGAAGCCGAAGGAGTTCAAGGAGGTCTACCGGGCGCAGCTCGACGCCGTCGACTGGGACGACGCGGAGCGCGACCGCGTGATCGACGAGGTGATGGTGGCGTACCGGTTCAACACCGAGCTGTTCCTCGACCTCGCCGACGCGAAGGCCGCGGCCGCCGCGTAGCTCGCGGCGCCGCGTATCCGGCTGCGCCCGCGGGCAGTCAGCCCGCAGTCGGCGCCGGCGTCAGGGGAGCGGCCGCGAGGCCCGGGGGAGTGGGGGCGACGAGGTTGCGCGACCGGCGCCGGGTGACGGCGATGAGGCTGAGCGCCAGCCCGATCCCCGCGAACACCAGGAGCACGGCGGCCTCCTGAGCGACCACGGCGAGCGAGCCCCCGCCGATCAGCGCTTGCATTCCCGTGATGGCATGCGACAGGGGCAGCACGCTCGACAGGCCGGTGTAGAGCGGTGAACTCAACCCGTTGGGAATGATCACGGCGGCTGCCGCGATCTGCACCACCACGAGCCCGAGCGACAGCAAGCGCCCTGCCTGCCCGAAGAGGGCGACGAGCCCCTGATGCAGGGTGACGAAGGCGAACGACATGAAGAGCGAGAACAGGATGCTCGCCGCCACGTGGCTCGGATGCGCCCCCACCACGAACAGCACCACCGCCACGATCGCCGCCTGCACGAGCCCGAGCACCACCGCCGGCCAGAGCGAGGCGACCACGACGCGGAAGGTCGACGCCGTCGAAGCGAGTGCGCGCCGGGTGAACGGGGTGAGCATGAGGTAGATGGCGAAGGCGCCGATCCACAGCGCCATCGGAACGGCCACCGCCGCGATGGCGGCGGCCGGACTCGGCAGGGCAGCGAGGTCGGACTGCTCGGTGACCACCGGGTTCGCGACGACGGTCGAGATCGTGTCCTGCTGAGCCGTGG
>BADC01000692.1 GCA_000333435.1 Corynebacterium-like bacterium B27
GTTCCGACACGGCGAGCAGGTCATGGGTGTCCACGTCTCCAAACTTACATGGCAAACTGGTAATAAAGGAGAATAGTGAAATGACCACCGAGCTGGAGCAGCACGTCGAGCAGGTCGTCCTGCTCTCCGACGACGGCGCGCCCATCGGGGTCGCCGACAAGCACGCCGTGCACACCGAGGACACACCGCTGCACCTCGCGTTCTCCTGCCACGTCTACGACGGGGAGGGGCGCATCCTCGTCACCCGTCGCGCGCTCACCAAGCGCACCTGGCCGGGGGTGTGGACCAATTCGTTCTGCGGCCACCCGGCACCGGGGGAGGAGCTGGCGGATGCGGTCACGCGCCGCGCCCGCGACGAGCTCGGCCTCGAACTGGCGGGCCTGACGCTCGAGCTCCCCGATTTCCGCTACCTCGCCGTCGACGCGTCGGGCGTGGTCGAGAACGAGATCTGCCCCGTCTTCACCGCCCGCGCGGCCGGACCGGTGACCGTGAACCCCGACGAGGTGGCGGAGTGGCGCTGGGCCGACACCGCCGCGTTGCGCGCCGCGGTCGACCTCACGCCGTGGGCTTTCAGTCCCTGGCTGGCGCTGCAGCTGCCGCAACTGTAATGCTGGGCAGATGGATGCCCGCGAGATACGAAACTCCTACCTAGCGTTCCTCGAAGAGCGCGGACACACCGTCATCGAGCGGGCACCCCTCGTGCCCCGCGGTGACACGAGCACGCTGTTCAACGGCAGCGGCATGCAGTCGCTGCTGCCGTACCTGCTGGGGGAGACGCATCCGGACGGCGAGCGCCTGACCGACAGCCAGCCCTGCGTGCGCGCCCAGGACATCGACGACGTCGGCGACAACCGCCACACCACGTTCTTCGAGATGCTCGGCAACTGGTCGCTCGGCGACTACTTCAAAGAAGAGCAGATCCGCGGGTTCTTCACCTTCCTCGTCGACATCGTCGGTCTCGATCCGTCCAGGCTCTCGGTCACCTGCTTCATCGGCGACGAGGAGTACGGCATCCCGCGCGACACCGAGGCGGCCGGCATCTGGCAGCAGGTGTTCGCCGAGCGGGGCATCACCGCCGAGGTGGCGGTGATCGGCAGCCAGGCCGACGGGGATGCCCGGGGCGTGCGACCCGGCGAGCGCATCTTCTTCTACGACGGCGGTGAGAACTGGTGGTCGCGCGGCGGTTCGCTCGCCGGCACGCCGATCGGCGACCCGTGCGGGCCCGACAGCGAGGTGTTCTACGACTTCGGGCCCGAGTTCCAGGACCCGTCGTACGGGCTCGCGCATCCGGCCAGCGACGGCGGCCAGTTCATGGAGATCGGCAACCAGGTCTTCATGCAGTACCGACGGCTTCCGGACGGTTCGTTCGAGGAGCTGGCGCGGCGCAACGTCGACTTCGGCGGAGGGCTGGAACGCATCGCCGCGGCCTCCATCGGGTCCGACGACGTGTTCCGCATCTCGCTGCTCTGGCCCATCATCCAGACGCTCGAGGAGCTCACCGGGCGGCGCTACGACGACGAGACGGCGTCCATGCGCATCATCGCCGACCACCTGCGTGGCGCGACCTTCCTCGCGGTCGACGGGGTGCGGCCCTCGAACAAGGAGCAGGGCTACGTGATGCGGCGCCTGCTCCGGCGGGCCATCCGCTTGGCGCTCTCACTCGGGCTCAGCGAGAACTTCTTCGCCACGGTGGTGCCGGTGATCGCCGACCTCTACGCGGCGGACTACCCGGAGGTGGCGGCCTCGCGCGACGAGGTGATCGCGGTGCTGGTGAAGGAGGAGAACGCCTTCCGGCGCACCCTCGAGGGCGGGCTGCTCGCCCTCGGCGAGTACAGCGGGTCGACGTTGACGGGAGCCGATGTCTTCCGGTTGTCGGATACGCACGGCTTCCCGAAGGAGCTGAGCGTCGAGGAGGCGCGGCGGCTCGGCATCGACGTCGACGACGCCTGGGAGGCGGGCTTCGCCGAGGCCCTCGAGGAGCAGCGCGCCCGCTCGCGCGGCGCGACCCGCCTCGGCGCGGCCGGCCTCCCGCACGCCTGAGCCGCGCATCCGCCCCGCCCGCCCGGCCGCTTGTTGGCAACGACGGAGGTTCTCGCCTCTCCACGGGAACGACGGATGCTCCGCCCGAACCTGCGCGAAACCTCCGTCGTTTCGGGCGGCCGCCCATGGCGGCGCGGCGCGGCCTACTCGCCCGCGGCGCCCTCCGTCGTGGCGGAGACGTCGGTGCGGTGGAAGTTGAGGTGCGAGCGCGACGCCGTGGGCCCGCGCTGGCCCTGGTAACGCGAGCTGTACTGGCTCGAGCCGTAGGGGCGCTCGGTGGGGCTCGAGAGCTGGAAGAAGCACAGCTGCCCGATCTTCATGCCCGGCCACAGCTTGATCGGCAGCGTCGCCACATTGCTGAGTTCGAGGGTGACATGGCCTGAGAATCCGGGGTCGATGAAGCCGGCGGTGGAGTGCGTGAGCAGGCCGAGGCGGCCGAGCGAGCTCTTGCCCTCCAGCCGCGCGGCGATGTCGTCGGGCAACCCGACGCGTTCGAACGTCGAGCCGAGCACGAATTCGCCGGGGTGCAGGATGAACGGCTCGTCGGCGCGGGTCTCGATCAGCCGGGTGAGCTCGGGCTGGTCCTCCGCCGGATCGATGAACGGGTACTTGTGGTTGTCGAACAGCCGGAAGTAGCGATCGAGCCGCACGTCGATCGACGACGGCTGGAGCATCGCCGGCTCGTAGGGCTCGAGGCTGACGCGGTTCTCACGGATCTGGGTGCGGATGTCGCGGTCGGAGAGGAGCACGCAGTCAGTGTAGCGCCGGGCGCGCCCGCATCCGGCGGGCCGAAATACCGCGAGCGGATGCCCGGACACGCTACGCTCATCCCAATCGTGACCGGTCAACAACGGAGTTGGTATGCACGCACAAGACGATGTCAGTTTGTTCCTGGTGCTCTGGGCGCTCGTCGGCGCCGTTCCCGTGGTGTTCGGGCTCGTGCTGACGAGGTCGCGGGCGCAGCGCATCCGTGGTCGCCGAGGCGGTCAACTGCGCTGACGATTGCTTTCCCCGCCGGAGCGACTTACGCTTTCTGGGTTGGGGAACGGTCTGCGCGACTGCGTGATCCCCCAACCTGTGATCGTTTGGGGGAGGTCAGATGCGCACCGGGGTCGATCTCGTCTTCGTCATCGCCTGGGCCTCCGTCGGGGTCGTGGCGTTGGCCGTGTGGTTCGTCGCAACGCTGCGCCTGTCGCGGCGGCACGCGCGGAAGCGCAGCGTGGCGGAGGCGGCGCTCAGGCGTTCGGCACGCAGAACGGATGCGGTGCGCAGCCGGCCCGCTGCGTCCGGCTCGGCCCCCAAGTCGTCATCGGCCGGCTCCGTGCCGTCGAACGCGCCCGTGACCGCCACCGTCTGACCGGCTGTCGGGCCCGAGGCGCTTCGACTGCTATCCTCGGATGCACACGCGGATGTAGTTCAATGGCAGAACTTCAGCTTCCCAAGCTGATAGCGCGGGTTCGATTCCCGTCATCCGCTCCAAGAACCGCCCTGAGTCGAGCGGAACGCAAGACCGCGACGCACGACGCGATGCGTCGTGGGGTTCGATTCCCGTCATCCGCTCCAAAAGCCGCCCTGAGTCGAGCGGCAGAGCGAGGACCGCTTTCGTGAGGTCACAGCGAATCGTCGCCTGGGGCTGCTTGGTCGTGTTCGTTGCGGGCATGCTGGTACTGCTCATCACGAAGGCCGTCGCAATCGGGTCGCTGGCTCTCGTGCTGCTAGCCGCGACACTGGTGGGCGTCGCCCTGCTCGTCTGGGGGATCATCTGGTTCAGCGAACGCGGATTCGGCGCCGCGCAGAGCACTCGGGTCGACCTGCAGAACAGATCTCCGATGCGGGTCGCATTCGTGGCCTACATCGAACCCGATGTTCGTCGAGCCATCCGGAAGCTCGCCCCAGCCGGCGAGCGCCCCGCACGATACGTGGTGATCACCGCCGATGAAGGCGCGCTTCGAATCTGGAATGCGGGCGCAGCGGGAGCTCCGAGCGACGTGTTCACCCTCTCGGCAAGAGATGTCAGCAAGCTTTCCGTGGAGCCGGATCTCTATCGTTTCCCTGGTGCGATGAGGCTGTACGTGGAGACGGCGTCGCCACCGACGCGATTTTCGCTGTGTGTTCTCGAAGAGGCGCCCAAACCCCGGGAGATCAGGGATCGACCCCGACTGGAAGCGCTTCGGAGCCGATTGGTCACAGCACTCGGCGGGTGACCGTAACCGCAGCGCGAGCGCGCGGAAAGCCAGCAAACGCTCGGGGGCCGCACAGGGGGAGCGCGGGCGGGCGTCGTAGGGTGGCCCGCATGAGCACGATCGTGAGCGCTCCCCGGCGGTGGAGCTGGGCCGCCGTGAAGAGTGCGGGCTTCGTGCGGCGACTGCCGGTGTGGGTGTGGCGACTTCTCATGCACACGGTGAGCCGCAGCGAACGCAGCCGTTTCAACACCGACCCGATCACCGCGGTCGACTACCGTTTCGACATCGATTTCGTGGGCGACGGCATCAGGGCCCACCGGCTCGACGTCATCAGTCCGCTGCCCGGCACCACCGGCGGCGGCACCCCGCTGCCCGTCTACGTCTACTTCCACGGCGGCGGCTGGACGTCGGGCGACAAGGCGGCCCTCACGAAATACTGCGCCAGCCAGGCCGTGGCCGGCATGGTCGTGGTGAACGTGAACTACCGCCGCGCCACCCGCTTCACCATGACGCACATGCTGCACGACGCCAACGCCGCCCTCGCCTGGGTGAGAGCGAACATCGAAGCATACGGGGGCGACCCGGCCCGCGTCGTGCTGGGCGGCGACTCCGCCGGCGGGCAGCTCTCGGCCCTGCTCGCAGCAGCACACTTCCGCCCGGAGCTCGCGCAGCATTACGGCCTCGAGCCGGCACTCCCGCCCGCCCATCTGCGCGGCCTCGTGCAGCACTGCAGCGTCGTCGACTTCTCGGTGATGTTCGAGCGCGGCTTCATCCTGAGCCTCAACTTCGTGCGGATGCTACTGCCGCACCCTCTGCGCAGCACCCGCAGCCGAGGCGAGCTGCGCCGCGCCGCCGACTTCCTCTCGCCGATCGAGTGGCTCGACTCGGCCTTCCCGCCGGTGTTCGTCACCACCTCCGAGCGCGACTACTTCTACGCCGCGAACCTCAACTTCATCGCCCGTCTCCGCGAGCACGGGGTGCAGGTGGATGCGCTCATCTACGACCGCGACAACGCCAACACCCTGCACACCTGGCAGCAGGACTACCGCTACCCGGAGTCGCAAGAGGTCTACCAGCGACTGCAGGACTTCGTGCAGGAGGTCGCAGCCCCGATCGAGGGAGCCGGGGCTGCCGAGAGTGCCGGAAGTGACGCTTCCCTGACGTCCCGCTCGCGCTAGATTGGCGGCATGCGCACCCCGGTTCTGCTCGACGTCGACACGGGTGTCGACGACGCCCTGGCCATTCTGTTCGCGGTCGGCCATCCCCGCATCGAGTTGCTGGGGATCACATGCGTCGCCGGGAATACATCGCTCGACAATGTCGTCGAGAACACCCTCCGCGTGCTCGACATCGCCGGGGCACCCGATCTCCCCGTTGCCGGCGGGGCGCTCCGCCCCTTGATCGAGCCGCCGCGACCGTCGCACGTGCACGGCGCCGACGGCTTGGGCGATCTCACCTCGGAGGCCGAGTTCGCGAGCCGTTCCCGCCGCTCGCGGGACGAGCGCCATGCCGTCGACCTGCTCCGCGATCTCCTGCTCGACGCGCCCGAACCCGTCACCGTCGTCGCTCTCGCGCCGCAGACCAACCTCGCCCTACTGCTCCGCCAGCACCCCGAGCTCGCACCTCGCATCGAGCGCATCCTGTTCATGGGTGGCTCGGCGAGCGTCGGCAACGCCACTCCGGTGGCCGAGTTCAACGTCTGGCACGACCCCGAAGCGGCCGCGATCGTGCTGGATTCCGGCGTGCCGGCCTTCATGTACGGCCTCGACGTCTTCAACCAGGTCACCGTCGCCGAGCCGGACGCCGACGATCTCGCCGCGTCGCCCCGCGCATCCGCTCGGCTCGCCGGCCGGCTGCTGCACTTCCGTATGGCGGACGACCCGGATGCGGTCTCGCCGGCCCAGGACTCAGCGGCGGCGACCCCTGCCTCGCAGGACATCGCGCCCTACTCCGGCCACATCGGCGACGCCGGCGCGCTCTGCGCCCTCGTCGACCCGGGGGCGCTCCGCGTCGAGCGGCACCCGGTGCGCGTCGAACTGGCCGGTTTCGCGCGGGGTCAGACGATCGTCGATCGGCGTCAGCGCACGGGGGAGGATGCGGTCCACGCGGCCGCACACCCGCGAGCGGGAGCCCTGCCGCAGCCGGTGGAGGTCGACGTGACACTCGATGTCGACCGCGAGCGTTACGCGCGGCTGTTCCTCGACACGATCGCCCTGCTGCCCTGATGCGGGCGCTCGACGACCTGGAGTACGCCGCCGAGACGTCAGGCGGGCCCGCACCCGACGGCCGGCCGGTCGGCGACGACGTCTGGGCGTTGCCGCAACCCATGCCGGGCGAGCACTCGCCGCACTATTCGCTGAGCTATCTCATCCGGGACGGCGGTGGGGGCGTGCACGTCGTCGATCCCGGCTTCGACTCCGAGGTCAACCACGCGCGGCTCCTCCGGCTGCTGGGCGAGATCGCGCCGACGACGACCTCTCCGCTCGCCTCGATCGTCGTCACGCACCTGCACCGCGACCACCTCGGCCTCGCCGAGCGGCTGAGGCACGAACTGGGCGTCCCGGTGGCGCTGCACCGCGCGGAGCAGGAGTCGCTGCGCCGCCTGCTCGCGGCGGCCCCCTCGCAACGCGAGACGGTGCTGGCGAACGCGCAGGCCTGGGGTGTGCCGGCGGAACGGATGCCCGAACTGGCCGCCGCGGCGGATCGCGCCGCCAGCGGGGGCACTGAGACCGACTTCCGCGCCGACCTGCTGCTCGACGACGGGGAGGTGCTCGCGGTGCCGGGGCGCCGCATCCGGGCCCTGCACACGCCAGGGCACACGCCGGGACACCTCTGCCTGCACGATCTCGATCGCGACATCCTGTTCACCGGCGACCACGTGCTGCCCGCGATCTTCCCCGGCATCGGCCTCGGCGGCCCGGCGGTCGATCCGATCGCGGACTACCTCATCTCGCTCGACCGCGTCGCCGCCCTCGACGACCCTGCCTCCCCGCTGAAGGTCTTTCCGGGCCACGGCTACCGCTTCACCGGGCTCGCCGAACGGGTGGCGGTCACCCGGCGGCACCATCTCGCGCGGTCGGCCGAGGTCGCGGCGGTGCGTCGCGAGCATCCGCACGCCACGGTCTGGCAGATCGCCGAACGCGTCCACTGGACGGCGGGGTGGGCCAACCTGCGCGGCTTCTACCTCGCATCGGCGCTCGCGCAGACCGAACGGCACGTCGCGCACCTCGGCGCTGCTTGAGCGCAGGCTCGGCGCACCGCCCGTTCGGGCCCGCCATGCAAGAATTGGGGCAACGAGCGGAGGTTGCGTGGCCGAATTCGTCGACATTCCGTCTCCGGGCTGGCCTCTCGAGTTCGGTGAGCCCGGGCGGCCGGCGATCGTGCTGGTCCACGATGCGTACGGGCGCCTGCCCTATCTCGAGGCGTACGCGAAATCACTCGCCAATCAGGGATTCTTCGTGGTCGTTCCCGATCTGTTCGACGGTGTGGCCACCGTGCAGCCGGCCGGTGCCGACGAGCTGGTGGCGCGCATCGACGAGGGGTTTGCGCTGGCGACGCTCGACGACGCCGTGGCCCTCGGGCGCGCCCAGGGCGCGCCCCGCGTCGGCATCATCGGGCTGGGCCTCGGCGGGCGGCTCGCGCTGCGCCTCGCACAGAGCGGCGATGCGGATGCGGTGGTCGCCTACTACGCGGTGCTCGGCGACGAGGCGACCGGCATCATCCCGTGCCCGGTGCTGCTGCACCGGCCACAGCTGAACGACTGGACGAACGGCCTCGACGTCGACGTGTTCGTGAGCCGCCTGAAGGAGCACGGCACCCCGGTCACGCAGTACAGCTACGCCGCCACCGCGGACGGCTTCGCGAACGCGACCGTGCTCGAACTGCTCGACAAGAACGCGGCAGCGCTCGCCTTCGCCCGGTCGACCTATTTCCTGCAGGCTCAGCTCCTCGACTAGCGTTGCTCGACGTGACCCGTTTCTCCTCCGACATCGTCGACGCCGTCCTCCGCCACATGAACGGCGACCACACCGACGACAACCTGCTCATCGCCCGCGCCTTCGTCGCACCCGACGCCACGGCCAGCACGATGGTCGACTTCGACGGCGACGGGGGAGTGTGGGAGGTGACGACGGCGGGCGGCACCCCCCGGGCATCCGTCGCCTGGCCGAACGGCCCCATCACCGAGCGCGCCGAGGTTCGCCGCGAGATCGTGGCCCTCTACGACGAGGCGTGCGCCGTGCTCGGCGTCGAGCCCCGACCGCACGCCTGATGCGGATGCGCGGGGCGCCGCGCATCCGACTCCCACGAAACTCGTGGAAACGCGGGCTGCTTCCTCCGCTAAAGTTAGGTAACACTTACCTCGTCGTGGAATGAGCAAATGGCTGCCGTAATCCCTTTCTCGCAAGCTCTTCGTGAGCGCACCTGGACCGGTCACAGCGACAGCGAGGGCGCCGGTTTCATGACCGACCTGATGAGCGGAAAGGGCACCCGCGACGACTACATCGCCCTCGTGGCGCAGCACTTCTTCATCTACGAGGCGCTCGAAGCCGCCGCCGATCGCATGAAGAACGACCCGGTGGCGGCGGCGTTCATCTCGCCGAAGCTGACCCGGCTGCCCGCGATCGAAGAAGACCTGCGATTCCTGATCGGGGACGACTGGCGGGAGCAGAT
>BADC01000691.1 GCA_000333435.1 Corynebacterium-like bacterium B27
ACCAGCGGGGACGGCGGACTGCTTGGCGGCAACCAGATCGTGCCGGGCATCGAACTGCCCGTGACGATTGGCGGCAACGCGGCATGCTTCGTCGGTGACTGCACGACGGGCGGATCGACGGTCACCGTGCCGGGCGATCCGACCGACCCCACCGACCCCACCGACCCCACCGATCCGACCGATCCCACGGGCCCGACGGACCCGACCGATCCGACGGACCCCACCGGGCCGACCGACCCGACCGATCCCACCGACCCCGGCACGCCGACCACCCCGGTCGACCCGGGCGCCCCGAGCGACCCCGGCGCCGGCACCTCGGTGCCCGCCGGCTACTCGAGCGGGCCGGTCGCTGCCGGGTCGGGGAGCGCATCCGGTGGCCTGGCGCTGACGGGTGGCAACCCGCTGCCGCTCATGGGCGGGATCGCCCTGCTGCTCCTCGCGGGTCTCGGCCTGCTCGCGTTCACGCGCCGCTCGACGCGTGGCGGGGAGGTCAACCGCTGAGCACCGCCCACTGAGCACCACGAGCGGGGCGTCGCCGTGCGACGGCGCCCCGCTCGACCCTGCGCGGATGCGCCTGACGGCGCGTAACTACGCAAATGAAGAGCACCGACGCCGTATATGGGGTCGGTGCCTCTCATATGCGTAGTAACTCGTCACGCACGGCGGCTGCCGCGGGCACGCATGGCGAGGCGCAGCGCGAAGCCCGCGGCCAGCACGAGCACGCCGACGACGATCGCGAGCGGAGGCAGGGTGACGACGAGCACGAGGCATCCGACGGCGCCGAGCACCGTCAGCCACCGCCAATACCGCCGCTGCTCGCGCGGCTGGGTGAACGCCGAGGCGTTGGCCACGAAGTAGTAGAGGAGCACGCCGAACGACGAGAAGCCGATGGCACCCCGCAAGTCGACCGTGAGCACCAGCAGCACCACGACCGCACCGAGCGCGAGCTCTGCCCGCCTGGGAACGGCGTACCGCGGATGCACGGCGCCGAGCCACCGGGGCAGGTCGCCCTCGCGGGCCATGGCGAGGGTGGTGCGCCCGATCCCCGCGATGAGGGCGAGGAGCGCGCCGAGCGACGCCAGGGCCGCCCCGACCGTGACGACCGGCGCCGCCCACGCCCAGCCGTTGGCGCGCACGGCCGCGGTGAGCGGATCGGGTGTCGCGGCGACGCCCGCCGGGCCGAGCGCCCCGAGCGTGACCACCGCGATCGCAGCGTAGACCACGACCGCCACGACGAACGCGATCGTGATCGCCCGCGGGATGGTGCGCGCGGGATCGCGCACCTCCTCCCCCATCGTCGCGATGCGCGCGTACCCGGCGAAGGCGAAGAACAACAGGCCCGCCGCTTGGAGCACCCCGTAGGCGCCGAGCTCCGCCCCGGTCCCCCCGCCGAGCATCCCGAATCCCGCGAGCCCACCGCAGCCGGACGCCTCTCCCCCGCTCGCCCCACGACCGGCCCTGCTCCCCCGACCCTCGCGCAACCCCGGAGGCCACGACCACTGCGAGAATCGCCAGCACCACCACCACGATCGCTCGCGCGAGTCGCGCCGTGCGCGTGACTCCCAACGAGTTCCAGTGACCAGCGCCACCACGGCGAGCGCCGCACGGGCCGTGCCCACGCAGCTGGAACCGCGTAGGCAGCTAAAGTCAGAACCATGGCCCCGCAACTGGAGGTCTTGCCGATCAGGAAGCTCCAGCCGGCGGCGAAACCCCACAAAGGGCCGAGCCGCTCGCGTCCGTAGACGTAGGTGCCGCCCCCCCCCGGGTAGACGGCGGCGAGTTGCGCCGACGAGGTGGCGTTGCAGAACGCGACGACGGCGGCGATGAGCAGGCCGATCAGCAGTCCCGCGCCCGCGGCCGTTGCGGCCGGACTGAAGGCCGAGAAGATGCCGGCCCCGATCATGGCGCCGAGCCCGATGAACACGGCATCGCCGAGACCGAGCCGGCGCGCGAGCGGCGCAGCGGCAGAAGGAACAGCGGATGCACGACCGGACACGCCCGCACTGTACCGCTCCCGGGTGAACTGCCGGTGCCGAAGCACTAGCGTTGCGGCATGAGCACCCTGGTCAGTCGCCGGCAGCACGCCCGGGATCGGCACCTCTCCCTCGATGAAGCCCTGGCGGCCGGTCGAGCCTTGCGGGAACGCGTGCCGCGCTCGGCACACCGCGAGCTCAATGCCGACGGCTCCCGCGAGAACGCTGCGCACCCCGCTCTCCCCACTCGCGACCCGCTGGGCATCCTCGCCGCCCAGAACGCCACCCGGCTCCCGCAGCTCGTTCCGCTGCGCATGGAGCGGATGCTCGAGAGCCCGTTCACCTTCTTCCGTGGCACGGCGGGCATCATGGCCGCCGACCTCGCGGCCGGCCCGAGCACCGGCATCGAGGTCGTCAGCTGCGGCGACGCCCACATCAGCAACTTCGGGCTCTTCGCGTCACCGCAGCGCTCGCTCGTGTTCGATCTCAATGACTTCGACGAGGCAGGCGTCTCGCCGTGGGAGTGGGATGTCAAGCGCCTCGTCACGAGCGTGGTCGTGGGCGGGCGCGATGCCGGCCACAGCCGGAAGCAGGTGCGCCGCGCCGCGCTGGCCAGCGCATCCGCTTACCGCGACGGGCTCCGCGAGATGATGCGCATCGATGCCCTGGAGCGCTACTACACCCGCATCGACACCGACGAGCTGCACCCCGAGCTCGACTCCGCCGCGCAGAAGGTGCTCGACAAGGCGACCCGTCAGGCGCGCCGGCGCACCTCGCGCGCCTACCTCGAGAAGATCACCGTGCGCGACGACGACGGCACCCTTCTGATCGTCGAAGACCCGCCCGTGCTCACGCATGTGCCCGAGATCACCGAGGAGCTGATCGAGGAGCTGTTCGAGCAGTACCGCGGCACCGTTCCAGCAGACATCGCGCTGCTGCTTTCGCACTTCACCCTCGACGACCTCGCCATGCGGGTGGTGGGGGTGGGCAGTGTTGGCACGCGCTGTTACATCCTCATCCTGTCCGGGCCCGCCGGCGAACCGCTCATCCTGCAGGTGAAGGAGGCGCAACCGTCGGTGCTGCGCACCTTCGGCGGAGTGACGACGGCCTCCGACGACCGCTCCGACGGGCAGCGAGTGGTCGACAACCAGCGCATCCTGCAGGCCGTGTCCGACTCGTTCCTCGGGCATCTGCAGGGCCCCGGCCGCGACTACTACGTGCGGCAGTTCCGCGACATGAAGGGGTCGATCGACCCCTCGACGCTGGCGCCGAAGGAGTTCCGCACCTACGTGGCGGGGTGCGGCACCGTGCTCGCCCGGGCACACGCGCAGAGCCGCGAGGCGCCGCTCATCGCGGGGTACCTCGGCTCCTCGTCGGAGTTCGATCACGCGGTGGTGGAGTGGTCGTTCGCGTACGCGGACCAGTCGCTTGCCGACTACGACGCGTTGCGGGATGCGGTCTCCCGTGGCGAGTTCACCTCGTCGGCGCCGGAATGAGTCCCGCGATCAGCGAGTGCCCCCGCGCCGTGAAGTGGATGCCGTCGGCGTTCACGTCGGGCCGGAGCACCGACGGGTCGAGCGGATCGCGCAGCGTGTAGTCGGCGTCGAGCACGCGGTCGACGCCGTGCGGCGAGAGCGAGAGCCACGAGTTCCACGCGAGCCGGGTCTGCTCGGCGGCGCCGGTGAGACCACGTGGCGGTTCGGTGAACGCGTAGACGACCGCATCCGGCCACAGGGCATGCACCTTCGTCACCACCGTGCCCCAGTCGCGCTGGATGTCGGCGAGCGGCCGCCCGTGGGCGATGTCGTTCGAAGCGGTCCACACCGTCACGATGTCGGGGTCGAGTTCGCCGAACTCGTTCCATTTCGCCGCGCTCGGCGCGAACACGGTCGTCTCGGCTCCGGGTGAGGCGAATGAGACTGCGGCGGCATCGTTGCTGAGCGCCCACTGCTGCGACCAGGCGGTCTGCTCGCCGCGGGTGGGGAAGGCGGCGGTGTTGTTGCTGCCGGGCGCGTTGAGGGAGTGCCCGATCGAGACCAGCAGAGGGGCGTCGCCGGTGTAGCGGTACTCGATCCAGACGTCGAAGTAGGAGATGTAGCCGAGCGTGCCCTGCACCCCGTCGGCGTTGGCACGCGAGGATGCCGTGTCGGTGGCGAGCCACGACAGCCCCGGGTTCGTGGCCAGCACCGCCCCGGCAGGGGCCGTCCAGCCGAGCGACAGGAGGTAGCTCGTATGTGCCTCGAGCTCCACCTGCCCCGGCTCGATCCAGTCGCTCACGAAGCCGTCGGTGGAGAGGTTGGCCGTGCCGGCGACCCCCACGGGCGTGCCTGCGAACACCCCGGTCTGGCCGGCCTCGCCGCCGGCCTCCTGTTCGCCGAGGTAGACGCCCGTGATGGTCACGGGCGTCGGGAAGGTCTCTTCCGAGTTGAACTGCCAGTTGCGGATGTGCACCCGGAACTCGGTGGCCGCCACCCCGAGCTCGAACGGCAGCCGCATGCTCGCGTCCATCGGCGCATCCGGGCTGGGTGCGGCGTGGTCGAGGGTGTGGCCGAAGCTGAGCGCGGCCGAGGTGGTCGGTTCGCCGAGCTGACGGGCGAGCAGGCGCGCCGCGGCCGGGCCACCACCGGCCTGCCCGTCCGGCTGACCGCCGCCGGGCACGCCCTCGCTGACGGATGCCGCCTGGCCGCTCTCGGTCGACAGCGCCCATACCGACACGCTCGCCGCCACCACCGTGATCGCAGCGCAGGCGGCGGCCGCGGCCAGCAGCAGACGCGCGCGACTCTCACGCGGCGGGCGGCGGGGCCGATTCATCCCCCGATTCTAAGCAGACGCGGATGCCCGCCGGCGCGCCTTCAGCCCACCCCGCCGATGGTGCCCACGGTGGGGTGGAGGACCCAGGTCCAGATGAGGAGGAGGGTGACGAGGAAGCCGGTCAGGAAGTTGAGGAGCAGGAAGCGGCGCCAACCGGCGTTCGCGCGCTCCGCATCCGTGTCGGCGAGGGACCAGAAGGGCAGCACGCTGACGGCGTAGGGCAACGCGAGGATCGCCGCCAGGGGGCCCGGCCAGTCGGAGAGGAGCAGGAGCGCGCCGGCGACGAGGTAGGCCACGAAGGCGATGCGCACCGTCGCGGCCGCGCCGATCACCGTGGCGATGGAGCCGATGCCGCCCTCCCGGTCGGCCACGATGTCTTGCACCGCCCCGAACGCGTGGCTCGCGACGCCCCAGAGGAAGTACGCCCCGAGTACCGCCCAGAGCGACGGGGTGAAGACCGCACCGGCGAGCACGAGGCCGTAGACCGCGGGGCTGACGAAGTGGGTGCTCGAGGTGAGCGAGTCGAGGAAGGGGCGCTCCTTGAACCGCAGCCCCGGCGCGCTGTAGGCGATCACGGCGAACACGCTGACCGCCAGCACCAGCCAGGACAGCGGCGAGCCCACCACCACGAGGAACACCAGGAACGGCACATTCGTGATGACGACCGCCCAGAGCGTGACGCGGTGCAGCGAACGGTCGAGCACCGCCCCCTCCACGCCGCCCTTGCGCGGGTTGCGGAGGTCGGATTCGTAGTCGAACACGTCGTTGATGCCGTACATCGCGAGGTTGTACGGCACGAGGAAGTAGAGCGTGCCCAGCACGAAGACGAGATCGATCTCGCGCGTGGTGAGGAGGTAGCCGGCCGCGAATGGGAACGCCGTGTTCACCCAGCTGAGTGGGCGGGAGGAGAGCAGCAATTGGCGGATCATCGGGTATCCTCCTCCCCCGCGCTGCGGGCCGTGCGCGGGCGATCGAGCAGCAGCCACAGGCTCGGTAACAGCACAACGGCGGCGATGGCGTAGGCGAAGTCTTCGAGCGGTGCGATGCCGACGAAGGCGCCGCTGATGCGATCCGCGTCGTAGCCCACCAGTCCGACGGCGATCATGACGTTGTCGAACACCGCCGTGAGCACCAGCAGGAGCGCCAGGGTCACACCGAAAGCGCCGATCAGGCCCCGGTTCGCGCGCCCACTCCCCCGCCGCCGGCGCAGCTGCACCACGATCAGCGCCGTGACGCCCACGGCTGCGACGACCGCGAGGAAGACGGCGTTCAACGCCCAGTAGGTCATGCGCCGCTCCCCGCGCCCCGGCGCATCAGCAACATATGCGCTCCGCGGAATACGTTCATCGTGAGGTAGCAGAGCAGGGTCAGGAAGAAGACCTCCTCGAGCGGCAGTTCGGGCGCGATGAGGATGCCCGTCATGAACTGCGTCTCGCCCCGGAAGAAGATGCCGAGGCCGATGCCGAACAGGTCCCAGACGAGGAAGAAGGCCACTCCGGCGGCGAGCACGACCGCGGCCCGCGCCGGCCGATCGAAGAAGAACAGCCGGAACCGGCGGTCGAGCACCACCATCCCGGCGAGCGAGACGGCGAGCGCCAGGAGGTAGAGGATGCCCATGAGCCGCCCGCGGTCAGACCGGTTCGGGCAGCGGCCCGGTCGAGGTGTCGCCGTGCATCCGCTTCAGCACCAGCTCTGCGCTGATCAGGCACATCGGCAGGCCGATCCCGGGCGTGGTCGACCCTCCGGCGTAGTAGAGGCCGTCGACCTTGCTGCTCACGTTGCGAGCACGGAAGAAGGCGCTCTGCCGGAGCGTGTGCGACGGCCCGAGCGCCGTACCCTGCCAGGAGTTCAGGTCGTTCGCGAAGTCGGCGGGCCCGACCGTCCGTCGCACCACGATGCGTTCGGCGAGATCGGGAATGCCGGCCCAGTCGGCGATCTGCGCGATGGCGGCATCGGCGAGCGCCTCGACCCTCGCGTCTCCGCCACCGTCGACACCGCCGGCACCGATGCCCGGATCGGCGGGGATCGGCACGAGCACGAAGAGATTCTCGTGGCCCGCCGGCGCGACGCCGTCGTCGGTGGCGCTGGGGCGGCAGACGTACAACGACGCCGGGTCGGGGATGGTCGCGGCGCTCGCATCCTTGCCCAGGATCTGCCCGAAGTCGGTCTTCCAGTCCTTCGTGAAGAACAGCGTGTGGTGCTCGAGCTCGGGGAGTTCGCCGCGCACACCGAGCAGAACGAGCAGTGCACTCGGCCCGGCTGTCTTCTTCTCCCAGTAGCTCTCCGGGTAGGTCTGCAGCTCGGGCAGCAGCAGGGCGGTCTCGCTGTGCCAGAGGTCAGCGGTCGAGACCACCACCGGCGCCTCCAGCGAGTGGGCTCGCCCCTCGGAGTCGGTGTAGTGCACGCCCCCGACCTGGGGCTTCGGCGACGCGCCCGCCGCGCTCGGCGTGTCGGAGTCGGAAGCCGCTGCCGTCGGCGGCGCCTCCTCCCCCGCCAGCATGCGCTTCAGCTCGTCCCGGTCGATGACATTCGTGTCGAACTCGGTGGTCTCGTAGTCGTAGACGTCGACGGGGCCCGGAGTCACGGTGGGCTCCCCCTCCACCGCCATCACGATGCGGGACACCTCGGCTCCCGTGACGATCGTCACGCCCTCGGCCTCGGCCAGCCGCCGGATGGCGTCGATCACCGCGGCGATGCCGCCCTTCGGGTAGAGCACTCCCTCATCGAGATCGAGGTGGCTCATCAGGTGATACATGCCCGGAGCGGCATATGGTGAGGTGCCGAGGAAGACGGCGGGGTAGCCGAGCACCTGTTGCAGCCGCGGATCGCGCACCGTGCGCGCGGCGAACCCGGCCAGGGGCTCGGTGAGCAGACGGGTGAGCCGTGGCAGCCGCTTCAGCACCGGCCCGACGAACAGCGGGGACAGCTTCTCGAACGTCGAGTACAGGAAGTACTGCTTGGCGAGCTCGTAGGTCTGCGCCGCCGAGTCGAGATAGCCCGCCATCCGCACGCCGGAGCCCGGTTCGAGCGACTCGAAGAGCTCCAGATTGGCGTCACGGCTCGCCGCGATGTCGATCGAGGTGTTCTCCTCTTCGAAGTACACGCGGTAGCCAGGGTCGAGCTTCACCAGGTCGAGCTGCTCCTCGGCGCTCGTGCCCAGAAGGCGGAAGAAGTGGTCGAACACCTCGGGCATGAGGTACCACGACGGCCCGGTGTCGAAGGTGAAACCGTCCTGCTCCCACACTCCGGCGCGGCCGCCGACCCGCTCGTTCTTCTCGAGCAGGGTCACCGAGTAGCCGTCCCGCGCGAGCAGGGCCGCGCTCGCGAGCCCGCTGATCCCGCCGCCGATCACGATCGCTGTGGTGCCCGTCGTCGTCACTCGGTCGTGTCTCCCTCTGCCCGCGACGCATCCGTCGCCGATCGCGCCGGCCCGGCCGGCGTGGAATGCGCCGGTCTCGGATGCGGGAGGCGGCCCAACGCAGCCCCCGCAGCTATTCTCGCCTTGACCGGGTTCGGAACCCGCACACGCGTGCGGGCGAGTACGGCGGCGGGCGTCGCGCTCAATCGGTCGCTCAGCTCTTCGAAGAGGCCCTGGGCGAGCACCACAGCTCGCCGGCTGGAGTCCGGCAGCCCCGGCAGGCTGGCCCGGGCGATACGCAGATCGTCGTCGATGTCGGCCAGGATGCGCTCCTTCTCGGCCTCGGTGAAGGTCTCGACGTCGATGCCGGGGAAGTAGCTGCGGCCGAGCGTCCCGAAGTCGGCCGCGAGGTCGCGCAGGAAGTTGATCTTCTGGAAGGCCGCGCCGAGGTGCCGCGCGCCGTCGACCAGGACGGCGCGTTGCGCATCCGACACCGGCGTGTCGCGCAAGAAGGCCGCGAGACACATCAGCCCCACCACCTCGGCCGAACCGTAGACGTAGTCGTCGAACGATTCGGGGGTGTGCCGGGTCTCGGAGATGTCGGCGCGCATCGAGCGGAAGAACGGGGCGGTGAGGTCCTGGCCGATGCCCACGTGGCGGGCGGTCCAGCCGAAGGCGTGCACCACGAGATTGGTGCTGTACCCGCACGACATCGCCACACCGGTCTCGTGTTCGAGTGCGTCGATGCGGCGAGCGATCTCGTCCTTGTCGAGCGCGGCTGAGGCGGCAACGCCGTCGACCACCTCGTCGGCGAGCCGCACGAGGGCGTAGATGTTCTCGACGTGCTGTCGCACCGGTTGCGCCAGCAGGCGCGACGCCAGCCCGAACGACGTGGAGTAGCGGCGGATGACCACCGAGGAGGCCTCCATCGCCACGCGATCGTAGAGACTCGGGTCACCGCTCCAGCGGCCCGAGGCTTTTCGGTTCATCACCGCACTCTACCCAGCACTGCCGCCACGACGGGACGGAATTCGTCGCGGACCGCGTCCGGCAGCGCCGGGTCGACGAGGGCCTCCCACGCCCGGTTCGCGAAATCGCGGGCGAGCCCCTCGGTGTGGCTGCGCGACCCGGTGGCCTCGAGAACGGCACGGATGCGCTGCGCATCGCTCTCGGTGAGCGTCGGTGACCCGAACAAGGCCGCCACCTCGGCCCACTCCGGCCGCCCGACCGCGTGCGCCAGCAGCACCGTGCGCTTCCCTTCGCGGAGGTCGCCGAGCGTGGTCTTGCCGGTGTCACGCTCGTCGCCGAAGACGCCCAGCAGGTCGTCGACGATCTGGTAGGCGATGCCGATGGTGCGCCCGAAGGTCCCGAGCGCCGCCACCGCGGCGGGGGAGGCGCCGGCCAGCACGGCACCGGCCTGCAACGGCGTCTCGAACGAGTACGCGGCGGTCTTCAACCGCTCCATCTCGAGGATCTCGTCCACCGTCGGCGACTCCACACCGAGCGCGAAGTCGACGTCGTAGAGCTCGCCGGCGGCCGAGACGAACATCGCCTCGTCGAGCAGGTCGTGGAGGCGCGTGCGGAGGATGCCGTCGACGCCGGAGCGGTCGATCAGCCGGTAGGCGTTGAACAGGGCAAGGTCGCCCGCGATGATCGCCACCGACATGCCGCGGTGCTCGGCATCGGGCAGCGGGATGCCGGCGGTTGTCGCCTCGTCGCGGTAGCGCCCGGAGACTTTCGGGCCGCCGCGACGCACGAAGTCCCGGTCGATGACGTCGTCCTGCACGATGAGCGCGGTGTGC